>NZ_JBQHWA010000011.1:0-105319 GCF_052064225.1 Blautia massiliensis (ex Liu et al. 2021)
ACCAAAGGATTGTATTTATGCCTTTTTTATTGGCTGAAATATTGGATTTTCAAGGTTCAGCACACCTTATTGGTGTGGGAAGTTTGAGTTATATATTATTTCTGTTGAAAACCTGCAGACTCAGGAGTGAATTTTCCTGAATCTTTATTATATACAGATTTTCTTTATCATATATTTATCATTTGTAATTAGAAAGACTTTTCTCAAGAAATTCCCGGTACTTATCGCGAACCTCATCCGGTGACGCGATCACCGCATCCGGGCCAAGACTGGCTATCCAGCCAAAGAACTGGTCACTGATATTTACACGAACCAGTGTTTTGAAATGTTCAGGATCCTTCCTGTGTATCATAATATCTCTGCCAAACCGATCCAGCACCACCCCGACCAAGCGGTTATGTGCTTCCAGACATATGGTTACTTCTCTGCCGCCAAACATCCCGAAGGTCCTGGATGTCAGCTCCCCTATATCATAATTCTCAAAAAATTCTCTGCCGCGTCGCACCTCCTTCCCTATACGGATCTGCTGGAGCTTATCTACCTGATACTGCTTAACCCTTCCACACTTCTCGTCGTAAGTGATCAGATAATACTCCTCATTCTGCCATACAAGTCCCCAGGGACTGACCGAATATCGTTCCCCCTCATTCTCCGGACGCAGCTTCTTCTCCACAGTCCATTCACAATATTGAAAAGAAATCTGCCTGTCCTCAGTTAATGCACGCTGGATCATATCAATACTGTAATACACATTCTCGTTTATAGTCCGGATACGGTTCTCTGCAAATCCCTGTCGCCGCAGCTGTCTGGACTCATAAACACTGGCAAGGCTCTCCAGCTTCCTGATCAGCTGTCGGGATTTCCCATTGGTGATACATCTGGAGGACTGTACTGCATCCACCAGAAGTCTCAGCTCCGGAAGCTCAAATTCCCGACTGGCAAGATAAAAACCGGCCGGGTGCTCCCGACGGTTCAGGATATCCATTCCAAAATTCCGCAGGGTTTCAATATCATCATAGACAGTCTTACGCTCTGCACTGATCCCCAGACTATTCAGATAGGCGATCAGCTCCTTCACGGACATCGGATGCTCTTCGTCCGTCTGCTCCAGAAAAATGCGCATCAGATATAAAATTTTAATCTTCTGGTTAAAGACCCTTGGCATCCTCCTACCGTTACTGAAAACTTATAAAAAGTTATAAACTTCTATGTTTCATTCCTACTTCAACGAGTATGCTTTTGATGATATAAATATCTATCTACTCACAAGTTCTTGTACTCTCCATAGGCGTAAATTCCGGATTAACGTACCCGTACATATTTGCACTAACGTTTTAGTGTTAGCTTGCAACTCTTTCTCCATAAGCCTTGAGATTTATAGATGCCTGAAAATCTCTATCAATGACATTTCCACAATCACATTTATAAATTCTGTCAGATAATTTCAAGTCTTTTTTAATGTTTCCACAGCAACTGTAAAGCTTTGATGATGGATAAAACCAATCAGCCACAATAAGCTGAATCCCTTTATCGCTGCACTTGTATTCAAGCTGCTTTCTAAACTCAAAAAAACCCTGATTCTGAACTGCTTTTGATAAATGTCTATTTTTCATCATTCCACTAACATTCAAATCTTCAATACAAATAAATCTTGGTTTTCGACTTACAATTTCAGATGTAGTCTGATTCAAATAGTTCTTACGGATATTTGTTAATCTGTGATTTCGTTTTAATAAAAGTTTTTCCTTTTTGATTACATTATTTGTTTTGCAGTAACTTTCTCCTTTCTTATTTTTCTCGTAAGAGCGAGAGATACTACACTGTAATCTGCGTTTCTGTTTTTCTAGTTTCTTTACTTTCTGACTTTTATTGATATTCTTATACTTAGCTCCATCAGAGCAAATAGCCAGATCTTTGATTCCTAGATCTATACCAATTCCATCATTATTAAGTTTTTCTATGCAATCAGGAAATTCCACACATACGCTGATCCACCAGTTCAACCCATCAAAAGATATTCTCGGATTCATGTATTTAGCATCTGTAGGAATACGACCATGCTCTGCAAGTCTTACCCAATTTAGTTTTTGTTTATTTCTTTTCCTGCTCGAAGAAAATCCTTCAAACTTAACATGAGTATTACTGAATTGTATCTTAATATTATCCTGATAGAACTTCGGCATTGATCTCTTTTTTGACTTGAATCTTGGGAATTTCTGCAAACCTTTGAAAAAGTTCTTATAAGCAGTGCAGGCATCTTTGATTGCCTGTTTGGTTACATTATTTGAAATACTCAATAACCATGCGTATTCATCAGAATGTCTAAGCTTTGTAAATTCTTTTCTGAGTTCTGCATCTGAAATGAATTTTCCGCCTTTTTCATAGTTTTCTATCTCCCTGGCCAAAGCCCAGTTATAAGCAAATCTTGAAGCACCTGCGTACTGAAACATCTTAGTTTTCTGTACATTGTTGGGTATCAACATTGCTTTTATGGCTTTTACCATCTACTTCCTCCTGTATCAGTTCCCGGATAAGTTTCTTAGCTTTATTCGCTCGTTTTCCTTGTAATTTGCAACTGAATACTGTGATCATCTGAACCAGATCTTCAACAAGTTCCTGCTGTTCGGATTTTTCAGTATTATCAATAATCTCAATCTCACAATTATAAAGCGAAGCGGTATATTCTATCAATTCAAAACCAAATCGCAATAGCCGATCTTTATATAAAACAATAACCTTTTCAACCTGATTTTGAGATATTCGCCTAATTAATTCCTGGAGTCCTTTTTTCTTATAATTAATTCCGGAACCGATATCACTTATTATCTCAAATGGCTGTCCTTTTGCCAGAAGATATGTCTTAACATTATCAATCTGTCGTTCCAGATCATCTTTCTGTTTATGGCTGGAAACGCGACAATATCCAATTGTAATGCGATTTTTAGGCTTTACATTTATTACCTGGTTGAGTTGCTCGTCAGAATAATATCTATAGCCGCTTACTGTAGTATGATGCGGATGAAGTTTTCCATTGGCATCCCAATTTCAACATGTACTTATATGATTTTATAATTTATATTTACTGTTAATAACCTCCGTTCCATTACTTGTCTGTCAGTGATGCTACCACTGCAAAATATAATACCATGAATGACAATACAACAGCAACGATATCTGCTCCGCGGAAATCAAAATTAAACAGCATCGCCCCGCCAAGCATGATCTCCATTGTAAGAAGTGCGCCCAGTACCATTGCCATTCCTGAGGAAAGCTTCTGTCTGCCGCAATGTCCGTTCTCAGCTTCCACATATCTTCCTTCTGCCAATACTGCCTTCCTGCTGCTCTCTGTATTCCACATAAGATCCATCCTCCCTGTCCTATGTTCGTCTCACGATTTATCGAACATATTTTCCAAACATATTTTCTGTATGTTTGCATTATAGCTCATTTTTAGTCCAATAAAACGGTACAAATATGGTTTTTCCGAACATTTGTTTATTTTATACAAAAATATGTTCGTCTTTAAGATCCACAAAAAAAGAATGCTGCCTGCCGGTCACTCCGACAAACAGCATTCTTTTTTTATCCACAGCCGCTATTTATTTCAACACACCACTGTCAGCCAGTCCCCACTTACAGGTCAAAATATAATTCTCATAGGTAAGTGAAGAATCAAACCGGGCAAATTTCGCATTCAGGACATACGGATCTGCCATGGTCTTTGCCACATAGCAACCTGTTTTTTTCAGGCAGCTCAGATATATCTGCATCATCAGTTTATAATCGTTCTCCAGCTGTATATTCTCTGTCCCGGCATTCTTTGCCGCGATCAGCTGTGCTCTCAGTCTGTCCACCTGTAACCGAAGCACCATCGCATTATTTAAAGAGAACCATGCCTTATTGTAGTTTTCCAGCGTCGGGCAGTCCATCATAAACGCTACGGCTTTGCAGATCTTATCTGCCACTCCCACAACTTCCGCAAGATTGACGCTGTTTTCCCACATCGGGGCGAGTGCTTTCTTATCAAAGAGCCAGATTGCATTCTTTTCGACCTGGTCTGCCAGGAAGTCCTTCATAAGTATGGACATCGGCTGGTTCATATACTGTTTCAGCTGCACAACACCATTATACAGGCCGCTGTCTGACGGAAGCTGACTGATCACACGATCTACGAGCTTCTGTCCCACTGCCTGGACATTCAGAAATGTCATCAGGAAATCCACTGCATCGATGGCAATATCCGCTCCGTCAAAAACAGACTGCACATGATCCCATCTCTGCACTGTATCCGGTTTTGTCTGTCCCGGTTTCAGCGGAAGCTCCTTATATCCATTCATGTACTGCAGCATCTTCAGGGCTTCTTCCTCTGTCATCCATCCGGTTCCGCCAAGCTCCTTGGCAGCTTTTTTCATGGTATCTCCGTCTTTAAAGATCTTATCACCGCCGGATTTAAACTTTTTCAGCACTTTATACGCTCTCTGAAGCCCATCCTGGATTCCCCCGCTTAGATCCTCATCTATGGAGTACTCGGCAGTATCCACAACCAGCTCCAGTGCCAGGCTTCTGTACACCTTCTCTTCTGTAAATTTCGGGTCTTCCAGAACTGCTTTGATCAGTGCTGCATGCCCCTGCTGCATCTCAGATTTCAGGGCAGCCCACCATTCATCGCTGAAGGTTCCGCTTGTATGTCCGCTCATAATGGAAAAACAGTCATTCTGCAGATCATTCAGGATCTTGCTGTATCCTTCATTTTTCAGATATTCCGGATACTGTCGTAAAAGCATCTCGGTTGTGATATCCGTAACCTCATAGGCTGTATTGCCGCCACCCGCATTACAGATGATCTGTGCGCCTGTAATTTTCTCATTTCCTGCGGCAAATTTAATACCATTCCATCTCACTTTTGCTCCTGAGAAATAAACTTTCTTCAGACTGTTGCAGTTTTTAAATGCGTTGCTCTCCACAGAACTTAAGAATGTAAAGATCATGATCTCACTGATCTTTGTACAGCCTTCAAACGCATTCTTACGGATCGTTGTCAGCGATTTCGGAAGATAGATCTCTCCGGAAAGCCCGCTGCAGCCTTTCATAAGTTCCGCCTCGATCACCTTAAGTCCATCCGGGAACGCAATTGTCTTAAGGGCACTGCAGCCGTAAAAGGCTCCTTCGCCAATGGATGTGATACCTGTACCAAGACGTACTTCCTGCAGGGATTTGCAGTTTTTGAAGGCATTCTTTCCGATAGATTTCATATATTTGTCCGAAATGGAAACCTTCTTCACTTTCGTGCCTGCAAAAGCAGAGTTCCCGATGGCTTTTACATTAAACTTTCTGGAATCCAGCGTGATCGTATCCGGAACCTTTACTGTTGTCGCTGTTCCGATATATTTCAGAAGTGTGATCTTGCCGTCACTTTCCACCTTATAATTCCATTCTGCCGATGCGGAATTTGCCATTCCTTTTACGAAAATATAAAATTTCTTCGAAGCTGCAGGATATATCTTATTCGCACTGGTTTTTGTAGCTACATTCAACGTAAACACGCCATTTCCGCTTGCAGTAAGACGCATATTCTTATCCAGCCATGCGGAAGTCTTTGCGCTGTTTTCCACAGAACAGGAATAAGCCGCATTACCTTTTACAGAAATCTGCAGTGCCTGACTGAAAATCTCCTTACTTAATACATATACACCTTTTGTCTTATCATATTTCAAAAAGCTCTGCTGCTTCAGCTGGATGCTCTGTGCGCCCTGCTGTATCACATTTACTTTTTTAACTGCTGCTTTATAGTGCTTCGTCTCATCAGCCTTGATGGTGATCACAGCAGCTCCCACCCCAGCCAGTTTCAGTTTGTTTTTATCCTTATTCACAACCTGCACAGCCTTGGAATTGCTGTAAAAGTGAAGCTTTGTGCCATCACTGTTCTTTACGGCTGCATTCAGTGTCACGGTTTTTCCCTTCTGGGAAGGTTTGCAGATCATTCCGCCGGCACTGATGGTCTGTGTGGCTTTTGTGATCGTAAATTTTACGGTCTTCTTTGTTTTTCCAAAAAGACCTTTTCCCTTGACCGTGAGCACTGCGGTTCCAGGCTCTTTGTTTTTTGTACAGGAAACTGTATAATGAGTGCCTTTTTTCAGAGTTGTTCCCTGGAATTTCACAGTTACAGCCGGTATCTGTGCCTTTCCATTCCATGTAAAGCTGGTTCTTGACAAAGTCACCGTTGCTTTGCCAAGATCTGCCTTCGTCCAGTGTGCATAAAGCGTCTGGTTCTTTGTCAGCTTAAACACCTTAGACGCAGTTACCTTACTGCCGCCGGATGCCTTGGTGTACCATCCAAGGAAATAATATCCGCCGCGGGTTGGAGTTGGCAGTGTGCCGTATTTGCTGTTGGTCTTTACCTGTTTTGAGGTGGTTTTCAGAGTTGCGTTCTTTGCATTTTTGTTAAACGTGATCTTGTGGCTCTGGCTCTGATATTTTGTGGTTCCATAGTGGAAACGGATACAATGATCACTATGATAATGTGGGACTCTTGGCCAGGAATAACTACAATCATAATCGCCAAATACTTCTGTATCTTTTGAAATCTTCTCCCACTGTGCTTTGGTGCCTTCATAATAAAAATCCACTTTATCTACTGTTCCAGGATAATAAACGCCGTTGATACTTTCTCCATGCACAGCGCAGCTGCCAAATGGTGACAGTGCATATTTTCCTACTTTCTGAAGATTCTTATACACAACAATCTTTGTACAAGATGATGTATTAAATGCCGATTCTCCCAGTTCTTTAAGATTCCTTGGAAGTATCAGTTCCTTGAACCTGACGCTGCTCAAAGCTCGCTCACCTATTTCTGTAATGTTATCGCCAAATTTAACAGATGTCAGTGACGAACATCCAAAAAAAGCTCTGTCCCTGATCGTTTTCAGTGAATTCGGCAATACGATATTATTCAGTGAGTCGCAGTTTTCAAATGCACATACTCCGATTTCTTTCAGATTATTTCCAAATTTTACAGTTTTCAGGTTTTTACAGGAATAAAAAGCTTCCTGTTCAAGAGTTTCCAGTGAATCCGGTAATGTAACAGCTGTCAGCGAGTCACAGTATTCAAATGTCTGATATCCAATCGTCTGCAAACTTTTCGGCAGGGTAACTTCTTTTAGCTCCTTACACACGCCAAAAGCGCTGTCGTCTATACTTTTTATTCCTTCTGGAATAACAACTTTCGTTAATCCGGTATTATAAAACAAGCCATCCGCAATCCCTGTAAGATTTTTGGAAAGCTGTACCGATTTCAACTTTTCGCAGGACGCAAAAGCACGCGTTGCAATAACCTCAACACTGTCCGGAATCTTTATCTCTTTCAGTGATTCGCATTTCCAGAACGCACGTTCCCAGATTTTTTTCAAAGAACTTGGAAGCTGTACACTCTCAAGATTTTTGCATTTCATAAAATTGAAATTTCCAATCTCTGTGATTCCTTCTTTTATGACTACCTTCCGGATCTGATCATCATAAGCGGCCCATGGCTGTAATTCTTTCAGCTCAAGCCCATCGGAATAGCTCCACATATAGCTTGTAGTTTCTCCACTTCCAGATATCGTTAATGTTCCCTGGGAATCCAGCGTCCATTTTGCTGTATCCGTTATATTGGAACCGTCTTTGTTTATTGCAACTCCTGTTCCCCCTATATCATGTGTCGGTCCGCAATTTCCCGAAGCAACGATCCCCGTCGCACTGCTTTCTCCTGCTGAAACCAGTTCCTCCGCTCCGTCCAGCTGATCATCGGATAATTTCTCCTCTTCCAGCTGATCTGGCTCCTCAGCCTCCGGTGACGCAAGTTCTTCCGTTTCCTCAGAAATCTCTTCAGCCCCATCTGCCGCACCATTCTGATCCTGATCCTGTTCTTCTGATGATTCCCCGGATTCCTCTGTCTTATCTTCCGGTTCTTCCAGTCCCGGTTCTTCCGCAGCCGGTTCTTCTGTTACATCCGAAGTAAAATCATCTCCGGCTCCCGTTCCCATGTCTTCTGAACTATTTTCCGAATTGTTGTCGGAAACAGAAATACCACCGGTTCCCTCTTCTGTCTGATCCTGCTCTTCCGGATCTGCAGTTTCATCCACCGCTTCGCTGTCCCACTGCACGTCCGGCTGCTGGCTGAAATCTTCTGCCAGTACCACAGAAGGCACACTGGTGCCAAGCATTGCCGCGGTCAGGAACAGTGACAATGCACTTGTCATCTTTCTTTTCATATGCACTCCTCCATTATTTTATTGTCATGAGTGTTTATATATATATTCTGCAAAACACTTATAACCTTTTAGGTACAGTATACATGTTATCACATTACTACTGCAACTTATTTCTCACCTTTTTCCCATGACAATAAAAAAAAACGTTGCTGTTCACTTCGTTCTCAGTAACACGCTTCGCGGGATATTACCAACGAACAACAAAAAAAGCCTGCCGTAAACGACAGACTTGTAAAATGTAACACTTTGAAAGGGCAATTGAAATCCTATGATATCTGCTTTTACATCATTCCCGCAAACACAGACGCTCCTACAACCGTAAGCAATCCGGCTACGGCAATGGCAAGGCTGCTCATAGCTCCTTCTACCGGTCCAAGCTCCATGGCTTTGGCTGTTCCGATAGCATGGGCAGATGTTCCAAGTCCAAGACCTCTTGCGATCGGCTCCTCGATCTTTGCGATCTTGTAGACAACCTCTGCGATCATATTTCCCAGAACTCCTGTGATGATGATCACGGCAACGGTGATGGTCACGATACCGCCAAGTTCCTCGGAAACACCCATTCCGATGGCGGTTGTGATAGACTTCGGAAGCATAGTGACATATTCCTGATGATCAAAGCCAAACAATTTCGCCATAAGCAGAATGCTGCAAAGCCCGGCCAGCGTTCCGGAAAAGATCCCGGCAGCCACTGCCTTGAGATTTTTTTTCAGCAGATGGATCTGCTCATAAAGGGGCACTGCCAGACAGACTGTTGCCGGGGTCAGCAGATAGCTGATATATTTTCCACCTTCATTGTAATCCTCATAATCAATATGGAAGATCAAAAGAACACCAATAACACAGATGATCGAGATCAAAAGCGGATTAAAGATCGCCATTTTAAACTTCTTTTTCAGGATCAGACCGATCTCATAGGCGATCAGACTTATCATTGCTCCGAAAAATGCGGAGTTTTTTATGAATTCCATCATTTTTCAGTTCCTCTCTTTCCCATACGGATCACTCCCTGTGTTACTTTTCCTGTTACGACCATTACGATCACCGTGCTGATAAACGTCATGATGAGAACCGGTACACAGATCGGTTTCAGAGTACTCCAGGCTGTGATCAGTCCCGCACCAGCCGGCACAAACATCACCGGCATGATCTCAACCAGAAAATCTGCCGCACCTTTGACCTGATCCAGCTTCAGAATACCTGTGAGCAAAGCCACCAGCATAATGATCAATCCATAGACACTGGCCGGTACCGGAAGCGGAAGAAAGGTTTTCAGTAATTCTCCAATGACGGAAATCAACAGGATGATGCTGAACTGCTGCACATGCTTCATGTTGCATCCCTCCTGATTCATGTAAAGCGCATATTCACATTTTGCTTTACTGCATACTCATGAACGCAGCTGCGTTCACAGTCTGCGCTCAAACGAATTTTCCAAAAGTGGTAAGACCACTTTTGTTTTAAACGTTTTTTAATTATACGCTACAAATCCAAAATTACAAGGATTGTATCCAATAAAATACAAAAAATCCTTTTATGCATCAGCGTATTCCAGTAATCTACAGAAACAAATCTGCATAAAAGGATCCATAAACAGGGTTATGATCATTTCCTGGAATTTTCCGCCAAAATGATTTTTTCCACCTGATATTTTCCATCCTCCACAGTCATCACCGCCATGGTAACCTCCCCGCCGAAACGACTTCTTCCACAGCTTCCCGGATTCAGCCACAGTCTGCCATCGATCATCTTCTCAAAATATTTGTGAGTATGCCCGAAGATGACCACCTGTGTGTCCCCCAGTTCCCACGCAACGTCTTTTTTGTTATGGACCATAAAAAATTTCACGCCGCCAATGGTAAAGCTTAGACTGGTGCGGAGATTTTCCGCCCAGTCTTTATCATTATTTCCACGGACCACATAGAGATTCCCCATGGAACGCAGTACATCCAGGATCTCATCTTTATTGACATCTCCGGCATGAAGAATGTATTTGCAGTCTTTTAAGATTTCCAGTACCTCAGGCCGCAGAAGACCGTGAGTGTCTGATATGATGCCGATTTTTTCTTTCATGATCTCTATCCTGCTCCAATCCTTTATCATTATCGCCTTTTACCTTTTGCAGCTCACGCTATGACCGGCAATACTCTTCACAATACATAAATATCTAACAGCTGCTTCTTTTCACACCATTTCAGAAATTTTCTTAATTGGATCAAGCCGATATTCGCACCCCCGCAGAGGACTTACCTGATTCGCTTAAAACAATTCTATTTTTCCATATTCCCCGTCAGATCCCGGTTTCCGCACCACTTCTCCTGCACGGAGTCGCCGGATGCCTTCCGTCAGAACTTCTCCGCCGGCTTTTCGGATATCTTCCGGCGGAACCTCTCTCAATATGGTAAATTCCGCACCCAGTCTTTCAAGCAGCGCCTCGTACTGTCCCTGAACTTTTTTGCTTGCCGTGGAAAATCCCATGCAGGCGGAGATCACCTCAGGTAGCGGCATCAGGCTTTCATAAGGACGGCCGCTTTCCGGCATGGCCGCTGAACTCTCATCACGGTCAGATAACTGCAGGATCCGGTGATCCACACCCATGGTCAGCTTCTTTCCGCAGACCGGGCAGATACCGTTATACATCTCTGCTTCTTTCGGGCTCAGGCACACGCTGCACTTCCGGTGCCCGTCAAAATGATATTTTCCTTCTTCCGGAAAAAATTCAATCGTCCCTTCAAGCCCCTTTCCTTTCTGCACTGCATCCCGCAATCCCTGATAGGAAAGCTCTATATCCAGAAGATCCGCTTCCCTTCCCAGCTTCGACGGTGAATGTGCATCCGAATGGGACACCAGCTGATAGCCATCCAGCGCCGAGATCTGCCAGTTCATCGCCGGATCTGAAGAAAGTCCTGTCTCCAGGGCATGGATGTAAGGTGTCAGTTCTTCAAAGCATTCTTCTATGGTGTCAAATCCGGACTTCGCTCCAAACAGGGAAAAATGTGGGGTCCAGATATGCGCGGGGATATAGATACCCTCCTCACTGACCTCCAGCATTATTTCCAGAAGATCATGGCAGGGCAACCCCAAAATAGGACGTCCGTCTGAATGGATATTTCCGATCTTTTCCAGCCTTGCGGCAAAAGCATCTGCCTCATCGAATCCCGGAAGCAGGATCAGGCTGTGCACCTTCCTGGTTTTTCCTCCTTTTTTATAGATGGAACTGATCTCACCGGACAGTACAAACCTGGGTGCTTTTCCAGGATAGCGTGCCGCCTCCGGCAAAACATATTCCTCTTTCAGCCGGAACAGTCCCTGTTCCGCAGGGATCAGCTTCGCCTTCAACTCCTGCCGCCAGATGGGATGTGTCATATCTCCGGTTCCAAGGAGTGTGATCCCTTTTTTCCGCGCCCAGAGATCAAGCATCTCCGGCGTGCCATCTTTGCTGGTTGCCATGGAATATCTGGAATGTATATGCAGGTCTGCGATCTGTTTCAAAACTTTTCCTCCTGTATCATCTTTTCCTCTGTCCACATGTACATCCTGTCTTTTTAACAAAAACGCAGACAAAGAAATTACCGTCTTCTTTGTCTGCCTGAATGACCGGATCGTATATAACTCACCAGAAATCCATCTGTAACATGATCAGATATCTTTATAATAAGCCGGTGATATCACATCATACTCCCTGCAGGAGCATCCGTTCTCATAGCTGTCACAGCAGTCACAGTTGGAACAATACATATGCGCGTCATTAATATAAAATAAACCGCCGTACTGCATGGAAGTGCGCTGATTCTTGGATTTCTTCTTGCTGTTGTCGTAGTAGGCTCCGTTGGGGATCATCATATTCTCCGGGGAGAAGCTGCTGAAATCAAAGAAATGGGATTCCGTACCATGATGTGGTACCTTGATACACCAGTAATGCTCATGAAGCGGAATCCTCCCATCATAGTTTTCTGCGATCATCCTCATGTACTGTGGCTGTACATCTCCGGTAAACAGAAGATTCAGCTCTCCGTCGCCGGTATTCTGAAATGCCAGACTGATCTTGTGGCGGAACTGACGCAGAAAATGCCCCTGTTTTTCCGCACTTTCCAGAAGTGCCTGAAATTCTCCGGTTGCCTGTAATTCACGGAATTTCTTTTCCAGCTTTTCCGGTTTGAGGCGACGTGCTCTCTCTTTTTCGGCTTCTTCCGGAGCCTCTGCTGTATCCTCAGCTGCTGCGCCTGTATCTTCCATTATAAGCTCCAGCTTCTCCTGCGTATATCCTTCGTTTTCCCCACCAGGTTCTGTCTGTCCTGTCAAAAAGCGCTCGGATTCCTCTGTATCCTCTTCCACCAAAGATGCCTCAGACAGTGGAGCAGATTTCTGCTCTGCTTCCGGCATCTCCTCTGTCATGGACAGAAACAGCTGACGTACCTCCTCCGCAATGTTCACAAGCTCGGTCATTGCGTTTTCATGATTCTCGATCAGGGAATTAAATACGTCCTCCGTTTCCCGGCTGACTTCCCTGAGATCCGGCCAGAGCGCTGTATATTTTCCCTCAAACTCTGATCCTCTGGATAAAAGGTCGATTTTTACCCTTCTGGCGCAAAGAGCTTCTGCAAGGGCAAAAAGGCTGACACGTCTTCCGGGAAGGCTGGCCTTTTTTGTCACATCCGCAAGGAGCAGAAGCGCCAGTGTGTATTTCATTTCCGGACCGGAAAATACATCCGGAAGATAGATCTTTTCAAATTCGTAGGCATCTCTTCGGTAACGCATCATATAAAGCAATCCGGAAACATGGTCCGGATGAAAATGTGTCAGAAGCAGATTTTTTTTGCGGATAGTGGTAAGGTCTGAGATGATCACATCAAAGACCTCTCTCCGTGGCCGCCCTTCGATCTTGCTGTTGGCTGCCCCGAAATCCACAAGCAGGCTGCTTTTTCTGTCACGGATACAGAAGCAATCCCCGAACCCTACATTGTACATTCGTATTCTCATTTATTTTTCCTCTGGTTTCTTATTCAGCTGACCTTCGTTTCTGCAGCTGACTCTTCTTTTTTCTTCTGTTACTGTCTTCATTTCTCAGAACCAGATCTGCATATCATACCAGGTTGCTCCGCCATGACAAGAATCTGCCACACCCAGCTTCTTCAGTCCGTGGCTTTCATAGAATGGGATCATATGCTCCTTGCAGGTAAGGATCAGAGCTTTTTTTCCGCGCTCTTTCGCAAGCTCCTTGAAATATTCCACAAGCTCTCCGGCGATCCCCTGATGACGGTATTCCGGGATCACATTCAGTCCGAATACCGTCTGGATCTCCCCGTCCTTTCTGTGAAGAGTGATATCATGATAAAATTCATCCGGGAGTACTGGTTTATCTGTGGTTCCTCCGTTGATAAAGCCTACGATCTGCTCATCCTTTACTGCTACAACGAAATTCTCCGGGAATGCTCCCATACGTTTCACAACTTCATCATGACTTGCTGCCTCCGCAGGTGGAAAACAGATTGCCTCGATCTCTGCCAGACGATCCGCCTCACCGGGATCTGCCAGTCTGATCTGTAAATTTTCTGCCATTTTTTGTGATCTCCTCTATATTTATTCCGTTTTCATCCGGTTTCGATTCTTTTTTAATTATATCGGGTGAGGGAAAATGCGTCAACGTGTAACCTGCAAAAAAGCCCTCAGTATTCGCACTACTGAAGGCTTCGTTCTTTTGTTTTTATCTGTCATTATCACAGCACCGACCGGATCAGCTGCTCCGTATACTCTGTCTTCGGATGCTCAATGATCTCTTCCGGTGTCCCTTCCTCTTCCACATGTCCGTCATGCATCACGATCACCCGGTCGCAGAACAGCTGGACAAGGGCCAGGTCATGGCAGATAAAAAGAAAGGACAGCTGGTTTTCTTTTTTTAACTTCTGAAGCAGCTCCATGATCTGTTTCTGCACAGTCACATCCAGGGCGCTGGTTGCTTCATCACAGATCAGCACTCTGGGTTCCACAGCCAGGGCTCTGGCAATAGCCGCTCTCTGGCACTCCCCTCCGCTGACCTGATGGGGATACCGATCTGCATATTCCGGAGTCAGTCCGCAGGTAAGCAGAAGCTTTTCCACACGGTTCCTGGTTTCCTTCTTACTTATCCCCATATTCCGGAGACTTTCCCCGATTCCGTCCCCAAGAGTGCATCTGGGGTCAAAGGATTCTGCCGGTGTCTGAAAAATCATCTGCATTTCCCGGTAGATTTCCCGGAGATTTTTTCCCCTTGCATGTGTGATATCCTTTTCCATGAGAAAAATTTCTCCGGCGGTGGGTTCTGTCAGATGTGTGATCATCTTCGCCACAGTGCTTTTTCCTGAGCCGGATTCACCTACGATTCCTAATACTTCCCCCGTTTTCAGAGAAAAGCTTATGTCTTCTACAGCCGTGAAGGATTTTTTACCGGTGGTGAAGCTTTTTTTCAAATGATGCACTTCCAGAATGTTTTTATTTTCTGTCATCATCTGCCTCCATTTCCGGTACCTGTACGTTTCAGACGAGGTACCGAACTCATAAGCTCTTTTGTATAGGGATCCTCCGGAGCTGTCAGAACCTGAGCTGTTTTTCCGTATTCCCTCACCTTTCCGTTTTTCAGTACCAGAACCTTATCTGCCATTTTTTCCACCACACCGATGTTGTGTGTGACAACGATCATGGCTGTTCCGTATTCCTTACGCATCAGCAGCATTTCCTCAACTACCTGTTTCTGTATGGTTACATCCAGGGCACTGGTAGGCTCATCTGCCAGAAGAAGCGACGGATTCTGCAGCATGGAAATACAGATTCCCACACGCTGATTCATACCGCCGGACAATTCAAATGGGTAGCTTTGCAAAACACGTTCCCCATCCTTGAGGCCAATCTTAGCCATCATCCGGACGGCGCGCTCCGCACACTCTTTACGACTGATCCTTTCATGCTCCCGCATACTCTCATAAATCTGATCGCCCACGGTGCGGATGGGACAAAGGGCTGCTCCTGAATCCTGAAAGACCATGGCGATCTCAGGACCCAGAAGTCTGCGTAATTCTTTTTCCGGCATATCCACCACATTTTTTCCCTTGTACCAGATATCCCCTTCTGTCACCATGCCTTCATTTCCCAGAAGTCCCATGATTGCCTTGATGATGGTACTTTTTCCGCTTCCGGATTCGCCTACCACCCCCAGGATCTCCCCTTTATTCAGTTCCAGATCCACATCATGTACAACCGGTTCTCCGTTGTAACAGATCGTCACATGCTCAAGCTTCAACAATGATCCCATCTTATTTCACTTCCAGATCTGCCGTGATCTCGTAATAATCACATGGGTGAGCAGTCAGCCCTGATACATTTGACTTTGACACAAGTCCCATATTCAAATGAGAAACAAAGAAATACGCATCATCATCCAGAATGGTCTGCTGTGCTTCCACAGCAAGCTTTCCTCTCTCATCTGTATCAAAGGTCTCATGCAGCTTCGCTACGATATCATCAAGATCTGAATTGCTGTATTTGCCATAATTTTTGGCAGCATCAGATACAACTGTACTTGTGAAGAAATATTCCGGATCGCCGGTAGGTGCAGTTGTAAGCGAGCTCACATATACATCAAATTCTCCATTCTTTGCATACGTCGCATGGTCTGCTGTATTGTTGACATCGACCTCAATTCCGATGTCCTTTAAAGTGGACTGTGCATATTCTGCAAGCTTAGGCTGTTCCAGACGGGTTAGATAGGTCAGCCATGTGATGGACAGCTTCTTTCCGTCCTTATCTGCATAGCCATCTCCATCCGTATCTGTCCATCCGGATTCTTCCAGAAGCTTTTTCGCCTCTTCCGTATCATAGGACGGTGCCTTTACTGCATCGTTTCCATAGGAAAAGCTGCTTGGGAAGGCTCCCACTGCCGGAACACCTCGTCCCTCCATGATCACACTGCAGAAGCCGTCCTTATCGATTCCCATCTCAATGGCTTTTCTCACATTCTGATCCTGCATCAGTTCAGACTTCATATTAAACTGTCCGAAGAAGCATCGGCTTGTTGCTACAGAGCTGATCTGATAGTCCGGATTTCCGTCAAAAAGCGCATAGTTATCATACTGAAGTCCATAGGTTCCCTGTATATCGCCTGTCTGTAATGCTGCTGTCAGGGCACTTCCGTCTGAGAAGGATTTTACGATAACGTTGTCTACCTTTACATCTCCGCCCCAGTAATCCTCATTTTTTACCAGCTTAATCTCTGTTGGAGATACCTCTGTTGCAACATAAGGGCCTGTTCCTGCCACATTTGCAGAGCCGCCCTCTCCCTGTACGCCATAATCCATATCAATGATAGCACCATACGGATCACCGAGGTAATTGATCAGTGCCGGACATGGTTCGGAAGTATGGATCGTTACTGTCATTCCATCTGCTTCGATCTTATCGATCTTCATATCGTAAGGTGCACGGTCATGGTTTGCGATCAGATCATCCAGGCATTCCTTTACCGCTTCTCCGTCCATGGTCCTTCCGCTGGAAAATTTCACACCGTCACGAAGGGTGATCTTTACTGTATTATCGTCTGTAAATTCATAGTCTGTAGCAAGCCATGGCTCTATCTCCATGTTGTCATTGTACTTAAACAGTGTTTCTCCCACGCCATAACGAAGACAGCTCCATCCGGAATAATTGTCGTGAGGGTTTAATCCTGCATCTCCCATTTCTTCACTGTATCCAGTGGTTCCGTAAACAAAGGTAGTTCCTTCACTCTTTTCTTTGCTTTTTGCTGCTGCCGAAACTCCTGTCATGCTCATGACCATTGCCGCTGCAAGCACTGCTGCCAGAATCTTTTTCTTCATAATCTCCGCTCTCACTTTCTGTGTTATGCTTATTTATAAGTACCTGTTATCCTCTTCTCCTGTTTCGTTCCTTCGGATCCATATAATCACGGATCGTATCTCCCAGAAGATTAAAGATCATTACTGTAACAAAAATCGCCAGTCCCGGCGCAAGTACCATCCACGGTGAAATCTGCAGCATACTTCTTCCATCGTTGATCATACTTCCCCATTCTGCCATTGGAGGCTTTACCCCAAGCCCGAGAAAGGAAAGTCCTGCCAGCTCCATCATCATGGTTCCGATATCAAGAACTGAGGTAACAAGGATGGGGCCTGCGATATTGGGAAGGATATGTTTGAACAGAAGCTTTCCTGTACTGTTTCCGGAAAGCTTCGCCGCCATAAGATATGCGGAGTCCTTCTGAGTCAGAGTAAGCCCTCTGGCAAGTCTTGCAAACTTCGGCCAGCTGATCACTGCCAGGGCAATGATCGCATTCTGGATACCGCCTCCCAGAACACCTGCTACTGCCAGGGCAAATACCAGTCCCGGAAAAGCCAGGAACAGATCGGATATACGCATCAGAACGGTATCGGCTTTGCCACCCTTCCAGCCACAGAAAATACCAATAGCCGTTCCCACCACAGTGATCACCGCAACCAGGAGCAGCGTTGCATAAATACTGGTCGTACTTCCTATGATCACACGGGAAAGCATATCTCTTCCATAACGGTCTGTCCCGAGCAGATGCTCCGGTCCCGGCGGTTTCTGGGCAAGTGCCAGATCCTGGACATAAGGATCATAAGGGCAGAGATATTTTGCAAATGCCGCTACAAACAGAAGCAATGCTGTAAGCACAAGAAAAAAGACAAGCTTTGCTTTTGTATGATTTTTCCGGATCTTCTGCTTCCGGACTGTGATATTATTTTTTCCACTCATGCTCTGTCACCTCCAAGTCGTACTCTCGGATCCAGATAGTGGTAAATAATATCTGTCACCAGATTTACCAGAACATAAATAACCGCCATCCATGCCACATAAGCCTGGATGATCGGATAGTCACGCATGGTGATCGCATCTACCGCCAGTTTTCCGACACCATCCCACATAAAGATATTTTCCACAATGGCAGTTCCTCCCAGAAGATTGCCGATGGACAGAGCCAGCAGTGTGATGATCGTCAGCATGGAAGCCTTCATTACACTCTTCCAGATGATCACACGACTGCGGATCCCTCTTGCCCGGGCTCCGGTCACATAATCCTTATTCAGTTCTTCCAGAACCGTGGCACGCACCTGTCTGGTATATTTTGCAGCCATGGAGATTGCCAGTGTCAGTGTCGGCAGAATAATACTCTGTCCGAGATCTGTATTTGTGACTACCGGTAAAACGCCCAGCCTGATGGACAGAAAATACATCAGGACCATGGCAGCAAAAAAATTCGGCATGGAATTGCCGATAAAGCTTAAAAATCTTATCAGATAGTCTACCCATTTGTTGTGCTTTACTGCTGACAGGATTCCCAACGGGATCGCAAGAACAATCGTAAGAAGGATCGATGACAGAGTCAGCATCATCGTTGCCGGAAGCTTTGAAATAAAGGTTTCATAGACATCTCTGTGAGACACATAGCTCTCTCCCATATCTCCGGTTGCCATTCCCGCAAACCAGGCAGCATATTGTACAAGGAATGGTTTATCAAGGCCATATTCTGCCTTTGCATTATCAATGACCTCCTGGGATACTGCAGAGCCTGCATTTTCATACATATAAGTTACTGCATCTCCGCCGGCAAGACGCATCATGGCAAAAGAAAGAAAGGTGATCCCGATCAGGACCGGGATCAGCTGCAGCAACCGTTTTATTATATATTTTCCCATATTTTCCTCTCCGCACTTTGTTTCTCAGTATTTCGAATAACAAAAGTTTAACAATACGGCTGTTCTGCCGCAACCCCGGCGGGGGGATTTTACATATTCCATTTTGTCATGCACATGTATTCCATTATGTTCTTATATTCTCACACAGTGACATGCGGATAATTCTTTCCAGCCCTCTCCAAGAGACTGTGGCTCTTCATACTCGATCAGCTTTCGTTTTCTCTCTTCCAGCGGATCCGGGATATGGATTGCAGAAAGCAGGGACTGTGTATAAGGATGCTGCGGATTTTCAAAAAGCTCTTTTGTAGGTGCCATTTCTACCAGCTTTCCGTTTTTCATCACACCGGTTGTATCACTTAAAAAACGTACCATGGACAGATCATGGGCAATAAAAAGAAAAGAAAATCTTTTTTCCTGCTGAAGCTTTTTAAAAAGCATGACGATCTGTGCCTGGATAGAAATGTCCAACGATGCGATTGGTTCATCTGCAATGATAAGACGTGGTTCCATGAGAAGGCTTCTTCCTATGGCAACTCTCTGTCTCTGCCCGCCGGAAAGCTCTCCCGGTTTTTTCGACAGAATGCTTTCATCCAGTCCTGTTTCCTTCAGGATTTCCCGAAGCCTGTTCTCCAGCATTTCTCTGTCACGGATCCTGCGGCTGATCTTTACAGGCTCCAGCATGATCTGCCGTATGCTCATTCGGGGATTCAGTGCAGCGCCTGAATCCTGAAAGATCATCTGGATCTCAGTCTGCATTTTCTTCCGCATTCCGAAAGGATCCTTTTTATCCGGCACTCTTTCTCCCTGATAAAGGATCTCCCCGCCTGTAGGCCGGTAGATTCCTGCAAGCGTTCTGGCTGTTGTGGATTTTCCGCAGCCGGTTTCTCCCACCAGTGCCATGATCTCACCTTCCCGGATACGGAAGGAAGCATCATCCACTGCATGGATCGTATAATCGGAACGGATACGGAAATGCTGCTTCAGATTTCTGGCTTCGATCAGTACAGGCGCCTGTTTCTGTTCTGTTTTCTGTAAAAATGACGCTTCCTTTTTATCCGGTTTCTGTTTACGGCCGTTGTTTTCCTGTAATCTGTCCTTCAAAATGGCGGGCTTTTCTATTTTCGGAGCTCTTTCATCCAGAAGCCATGTGGCTGCATAATGCGTATCACTGACTTTAAACATCGGAGGAGTCTGTTCATAATCGATTGCCAGCGCCTGGGGATTTCGAACGGCAAATGCATCTCCCGGCGGAGGATTCAAAAGAGAGGGCGGCATTCCGGGGATCGGATTCAGCTCCCCTTTTTCACCTGCAAATACAGGCAGTGAAGACAGAAGTCCCCAGGTATAAGGATGCCGGGGATCATAATAAACCTCTTCCGCTGTCCCGATCTCAATGATCTTTCCTGCATACATAACTGCAACTCTGTCTGCGATCCTTGCAACAGCTCCCAGATCATGAGATATGAACACAATACTGATCCCTGTTTTTTCTCTCAGCTCAAGAAGCAGATCCAGAATCTTTGCTTCCACGGTTGCATCCAGTGCTGTAGTCGCCTCATCGGCAAATAATATTTCCGGATCACAGGCCAGTGCAATAGCCAGCACACAACGCTGACGCATTCCTCCGGAAAAAAAATGAGGCTGCAGGCCATAGCGCTGTTCTGCATCCGGAATCCCTACCAGCTTCAGCATTTCCACAGCTCTTTTTTTCGCCTCATCCCTGGATACTTTCTGATTTTTGATAATAGCCTCTGTGATCTGTTTGCCAACAGGGATCGTCGGATTCAGCGTCAGCATAGGATCCTGGAACACCATGCTTACCTTACTTCCGCACAGCTTTTCCATTTTTTTTCTTTTATAGGCTGTGATATTCTCTCCGCAGAGACTGATCTCTCCGCTTTTTACATGTGCATTCGGTGGCAGAAGCTTCATCACGCTACGGCACATAACGGTTTTTCCACATCCGGACTCACCTACGATACAAAGTATCTCTCCTTTTTTTACCGTGAGATCAACATTCCGGACGGCCTGTACCTCGCCGTCCGGTGTGTCAAAGCTTACCGAATAGTTTTTTAATTCCAAAACGGTTTCCTGCATGATCTTTTCCTTATTTTGTAATGGTCCAGTCTTCAATATTCCACATAACACCTACGGAATGATGTCCCAGAACACGTGTGGTATCCAGTCCGTCAAGTCCGGAAACGCCTACATAATCTCCCTGAAGATAAGCAACCAGAAGGATTCCAGGTGCCTTGGCATATGCCTTTTCGAATTCACTATATGCTTCTTTTCTGGCTTCCTCAGTCTCACCGTGACGGCCTTCCTCAAGATATTTATCCACATCTGCATTGGAATAATGCATATTGTTTCCACTTGCATCTGTCACAAAATTTACATATGCCATATCTGGATCAAACTGTGTTGAATAGCCTGCAAGGAATCCATTATATCCTGCATCCCAGTCAAATTTTGTCACCAGTTTTACTTCCATCTCCACGCCAGCCTGTTTCAGCATATCTGACATAACATTGGCAATATCCACACGCTCTTCTTCGTAATCACGTACCTGGATGGTAAAGTGGAATTTCTGTCCGTTTCTCTCATAGGTCCCATCATCACCTTTTTTCCATCCCAGCTCTTCCATCTTCTTTGCAAAGGTATCCAGATCATAGGAGTAGATATTGGCTTCCTTATCTGTTCCGAGAGGGTTTCTCTGGATCGGGCTGTATGCCGGCTCTCCCTGTCCTGCAAGAACACCTGCAATAATTGAATCCTTATCCAGCGCATAATTGAGAACGCCGATGGAATCTCCGTTTTCCTTCCAGAAATCTGTGCTCATATCCATGGCAGCTCCACGGTAATCTGCTGTGGTGAACTCCCAGTAATTATATCCGTCCTTATCCTTGAACTGAGAAGCATAGTTGGAATTCAGCCATGCAAGATCCGCCTCGCCGGACTGGAGCATGGTTGCCTTTGTAGTCTCATCCGATACTGTACGGTATACAACGGTTTCAATATTCGGAACCTTTCCGTAATAATCTTCATTTCGTTTCAGTGTGATCATTCCGCCGGTAGCATCCCAGTCTTCAAATTTATAACGGCCTGTTCCCACCGGATTCTGGTTAAAGGATGTAGTATTCACGTCCTCTCCTTCCAGAAGATGCTCAGGAAGGATTCCCATGGTAAAGTAATCCAGCATGGCAGCATCATACTGATCCAGTGTAAAGATCACAGTCTGATCATCCGGTGCCTCAATACCTGTGATGTCTTGGTAATTGCTGGTGATACTGACTCCCAGGGTTTCATCCTCTGTAAGCTCCTTATAGGTGTATACAACATCCTCTGCATTAAAATCTTCTCCATCATGCCACTTAACACCCTCTCGAAGCTTAAAAGTATAGGTATTGGTATCCTTGTCAAAGGTATAGCTCTCTGCAAGATCCTCTACCGGCTTTCCATTGGCATCATATTTCAGCAGTCCTGAAAAAATAAGATCCGGAAGTTCATCATGGTTATTCAGAAGGGGATTGATCGTACTTTCTGACTCACCTGCATATACCAGAGTTTTGTTTTCTTCTGCCGCAGCTACGGTTACCACACTGCCTGCAATTGCTCCTGTACATGCTGCGGTCACTGCTGCCAATGTTATCGCCGCATATTTTCTGCCATGATTGATTCCTGTTCTCTTTTTCATTCTGTTTTCCTCATCTTTCCTTATTTTCAAACCGGTTATCTACACCTTGGAATGTTTTATCACAGTTTGCGTCCAAATATTTTTTCTGACTGCATCAGAGATTGCTGTAATGATTATTTACCTCACTTCTCACAAAGCTTCCCATACTGGTAATGCACATTAAAGTAATAACCAGAAAAACTCCCGGGATCACGATCACCCACCAGGTATTCATGATCAGTGCTTTATTTGCCAGTGAGAGCATACTTCCCCAGGAGACTACATTTGCCGGAAGCCCGAGGCCAAGAAAACTTAATGTAGATTCCATGGTAATACAGCTGCTTATCGAAGAGATCACCACAAACATAATCGCCGAAACAAAATTCGGTATCAGATGGTGATACATCACATATCCAAAACTTCCTCCGCAGAGTCTTGCATACATCACATAATCACTGTTTCTTATCTGCCGCACTTCACTTCTTACAATACGTGCCAGTGCAAACCACCCGGTAATACCGATGATCACAGATATGCTGATCACATCATTGGCCTGAAGGACCGCAGACAGGATCAGGATCAGCAGAAGGGTCGGAATACTTCCGCATATTTCCGTAAACCGCATCAGAACTGAATCCACCTTTGGACCTGCTGTTCCGCTGATGCATCCGTAAGTAACACCGATCACAGTAATGATCGCAGCTCCCAGAAGCCCGATCACCAGAGAAACCCGTCCGCCATACCAGATCAGTGAATAAATATCTCTTCCAAGCGAATCCGTTCCAAAGATAAATTCCTTTCCCGGCGGTGTATTCAGATTCTGGAGATAAAAACCTGAGGGATCATGATTTGCAACAACATTTGCAAATACACAGCCCAAAACGATCAGAAAAAGCAGGAACATGGAAAATACCGGTTTCCCCTTCAGCTTTTCCTGAAATGTTTTTTTCCGTTTTTCAGATTCATGCTGCTTCCACCCGGCACCAACTACCTGAAAAATCTCAGCTTCTGAAAGCTTCCGGTCAGCTACCATACCCTCACCTCTGAATCCTTCATTCTTGGATCGATCTCTTCATTGACAGTCTGTGCAACAAAGCTGCTTAAAAATACGATAAATCCCGTGATCAGCACATCGATCATCAGCAGGTTATAATCATGATATTTTGCAGATTCCACTGCAAGATTTCCAATTCCCGCATAATTGAAAACAGCTTCCACAGTTACAGTCCCACCAGTTACATGGGGTACCGAAACTGCCATGATACTCACGATCGTCGGCATTACATTTCGAAGACAATGCTTCCACAGGATCTTGCTTTTGGAAAGTCCCTTGGATCTGGCAAGAAGTACATAATCCTTCCGCACCTCATCCAGGAATTTGTTACGTATCATATATGCGTAATACCAGAGATGGCTGAAGATCATTACTACCAGCGGAAGGATCATATGCTTCATACGATTGCCGATACTGTCTGCCATTCCCACATCATAGGCACCGCTGCTTGGGAACCATCCAAGATTTACACTGAAGATCAGGATCAGTACCACACCAAGCCAGAAAGCCGGCACATAATAGGCTGCTGTTCCGATCTTGCAGATCAGCCGGTCGATCCACTGATCCTCATGGAGCGTACAGAATATGGCGATCAGAACTGCCAGTATAAAGATCACAATATAAGCAATTCCTCCCAGCACCAGAGTATTTCCGATCAGCGGTTTGATCACATTCATAACCGGCTGCCTGTATTTCAGCGACAATCCGAAATCACCATGGACTACATTGGTAAACCACCTTACATACTGTACCCCGATCCCCTGATCCAGTCCCAGTCTCGTTCTGGCCGCAGCCACTTCCTCGCTGGTCATCATTTCCAGGGAATCTCCGTAAAAGGACTGCAGGGGATCTCCCGGTGCCAGTCTCGCCAGCCAGAACACCACCACAGACAGCAGAAACATAACCACAGCAAGCAGAAGGATCCGCTTCAGGATCCGGATGACGAGTTTATTTTCTTTGTTCATAATTTTCCTTTCCCACTGCCCTTTACAGTTCAGACAGACATTCGCATTCCGCTCTGCTGCATGCTCATGAACACAAATCGTGGAGCGATTTGTGTTCATATTTCAAAAGCAGTTATGGCATCCAAAATCATAACTGCTTTTGAAAGGGTCGTGTTATTATTCGACAAAACATTTGTATGCACAAATAGGAGTGCGCGGAGGTTATGTGCATCACAGTGTTTTTATATTCAGCACGCGGAGTGTGCTGCTGATATTATTTTATCATTTAACAGCTTTCGGACAACCCCGGTACGGGGATATTGGACAGTCGGTTTTAGCATGGATGTGTATTCCATATAAAAAACGGGACTTTTCTGTATCAGGAACCTGTGTCCCGTGCAGAAAAATCCCGTCTGGTCTTTTGCTTTATTCTTTTATCACTTCCCGGAAATCTGAAGTCTTTCCTTCACGAATCCCAGAAAATCCTTTCCCTGTTCACTGAGCTCTTCACCTCTCCGGCAGATGCACCCGTAAACAAGTTTCTGGCCTTCTCCCGGAAATGTATATTTCACGGAAGAATATCCCGGATCACGGCCGGAAAGATCCGCACCACTGATATTACACAACTCTCCGGACCCAAGAAGACGTTCCACGATATAATCACTGTTTGTTACGACTACGGTCTCTGCCTCCACTGCGGAATGACCGTTTTCCTCTACAAGGTTCCGGTAATTATCCGGGGAAAATTCATCGGGAAATCTCTGGATCAGCCTGAGCTGGGGCATATTAAAATCTCCCTCATCTGCTGTATCTGCTTTCCCTTTCCCTGTATAAATATTTACCTCGGTTTCCGTCAGCAGCTCAAATTCCAGGTAATTCCGGGAAAGAAAATACTGGAACGCCGCCAGCTGATTCTGCATCACATAGGCGAATCCCATATCATCCTGTCTGGATTTCACTCTTTTTATGATCTCATGGGTATCTGCTGCGTAAACCTGATAATGAAGATCATCGCACTTATGTGCTTCATAATACATTACGAAGGTATCCGCAAACCAGGAGCTGGGATGGAAGCATACACACAGACTGCTTTTTGCAAGTGGCTGTGCCTGCATTTCCAGTTCATCTATATTTTCCAGGATCCTCTGCACATGGATATATGCACGCTCTCCTTCCGGTGTCAGCTCTATGCCCTTTGCATGACGGACAAACAGCTGGGTACGCATATCGTCTTCCATGGAACGGATCACCTTGCTTACATTTGACTGCGTGGTAAAAAGCAGTTCTGCAGCCTGGCTGAAGGAGCCTGTTTTGGCACAGGCCGCAAAATATTGTATCTGTTTTATATTCAGCATGATCCTACCTCTGTTTCTTCGCAAAGATCAAAAACATCGGGGTCGGATTGTAAAACTCGTCTTTTTCTGTATAAATACGTTTGCTGATACCAAGGTCAAAGGAAAATTCTTCCACACCTATACGGCTCAGCGTTTCCAGATCCCATGCCGGACGCAGAAAAGAACTGATGGGCAGCTGCCGCTTGATATCCTCGCATTCCTGCATCAGCTCATCCTGGATCTGATGATGGGCATGGTTCTCCGGAAGATCCGCAGTGTCCGCAAAGTCTGCTGCTCCGTAGTTTGCATCCAGATTTATCATCACTCCGCCCGGTTTCAGTACGCGGAACCATTCCTGATAAGCATGCTCCGCGTCCGGAAGTGTCCAGGTAAGGTTTCGTGATACGATCACGTCAAATTCCTCATCCGGAAAATCCGGAGCTTCTGCATCCATCACCATAAACCGGCAGTCTGCTTTTTCTTCCTCCGCCAGCTCCTTTGCATGAGTGATCATATCCGGCGTCAGATCGATCCCGGTTACCTGATGGCCTTCCTTTGCAAGAAGAATGGTAAAAAATCCGGTTCCGCAGCCTACATCCAGGATCCGGAGATTCTTTTTCTCAGGCAGATACTTCTTAAGCTCAGCTATCCAGCGGCCTGCAAGTGCACTGTGAAGCTCTGCTCTTCTCTGTTCCAGAAAGCTGTCGCTGCGCCTGGTCCAGTACTGGGCGATCCTTGTTTTCCGCTCGTCTTTTTCTCTTACGATATTTCCGTAGGTGATCACAGGGCCGCCTTCCACAACCTGAAGGCTTGATACCTGATAAAGGATCACACCATCCATGTCTGCACGACAGATTTCCTGTACATTTCCCTCATAATCACGGATCTCTCCAAGATACTCATCCTGATGAACGATATCGCCTGGTTTCTTCACCGGATACCAGAGACCGTTGACACTGGCGCACTGATAACGCACATCATCCATTTTCAGCGGATAGTACGTACTGTGGGAACGGATTTCGTTATAGGCTCCGATGCTGCAGAGGATATTTCTTACATCTCTTCGCATGGAATCCACTTCCTCCCGTTCCCAGGTTCCCATACAGCCGCGTTCCAGAAGGACCGCCGGAATATGGAAAGTACTTGCCGCATAATTGTAGGCGCCGCCTGTACTCACATTTGACTGTACCATATATGGGACATCAACCTGCTCTGCCATTTTCCGGGAAACTTCCACGATCTCCGGCTTTGCCACGCCTGCAAAATATACATACGGAGTCAGCTCCTCATAATCATCACCGCCGTGAAGATCGATATAATAATCTGCCTTCCGGATCAGGGATTCTGTGATGGCCGCTGCCAGTCGTTCCATTTTTGTGCCATCTTTTCTGCCAGGGAAAACACGGTTCAGATTTTTTCCGTCTTCCCAGCTGATGCTGCCTGCACGCTTCTCAAAGTCTTCCCGGTTCAGCACCTTTACCAGAACCAGCTGGCCCTTTACCTTTTCCGGCTTCAGCCGCTTCGACAGCTCGATCAGAGTCTGGATCCCCACATACTCTCCTGCATGAAGACCTGCTGTGACGAGAACGGTTTTTCCAGGATCTTTTCCACGGATGATGGTTGCCGGAAGGACAAATTCTCCATCTCCGAGCTCAAGAAAGCCTTCTGTTTTTTCTCCTGCCGCAACCGGAAGATTCAGGAAATGATCCGGCTTTACACCAGTTACCATAAACATTGGTGTGGACTGATAATTTAATCTCTCCTCCTCACTCCAGACCGTTTTCCATATTTCTGTGTCTGTGCGGATCCCAAGAAGTCCTGCTTCTCTGAGAGTTTTTACATCCCACTGGGGACGACTGATCTTTGACAGCGGTACCTGGAGGGCGATCCGCTCCATGCGCTCAATATCCGTACAGAGATAGTGATCATCCAGGCTGTTGTTTTCCACATTTTTCCGGTCGTTTTCGTAGGCCTTACGCTGCTCTTCCTCATAAAGATAACCGTACCAGTTGGCATCAAAATTCAGAAGTCTTCCTCCTGCCTTCAGTACACGGACCCACTCTCTGTAAGCAACATCAGGATGCTCCAGATTCCAGGTAAGATTTCGGGAAATGACCACGTCAAAGGTATTATCCTCAAAATCCAGCTTCTGTGCATCCATCCTCAAAAAGCGGATATTCCGGCAAAGGTCTCCTGCATTTTCCTTTGCCTTTTCCAGCATTCCTTCCGTATAATCCACTGCATCTACATGATATCCGGCTTCTGCCAGGATCACAGGAAAAAATCCGGGGCCTGTTCCTATATCCAGGATACGGATCTCTTCCTTGGGTTTGTCCGGAAACTGACTGGTCAGCACCTTAAGCCATGCGTTTTTCTGCGTTCCTGCAAGCTCTTTATGATTCACTTCGGAGTACCCTTCTGTACGGGTGCTCCAGTAAGATTCGATTTCATCGAGAAGTTTTTCCACGTTGATTCCTCCGCACTTTTCTATTCACGTGAGGGAGATCAGGTCCCTCACAGGTCACGTTTAATGTACCAAATTGTCAGGGTATTAACAAGCCCCTGGGGGGGATTCCCAAAATTGCTCTGCTGATAAAATTCCCAAATGCCACACACTGCTTCTGTACTCCTGTCCACCTTGTAATTCTCCGAATGCTGTGGTATCATCCTGGCTGTAGTAATTCAGTAATATAACCGAAATTGAAAGGATGGTTCATATACAAATGACAACACAGGAACTGGCCTATGAAGTTATCAGCCGTTTAAAAAAGGAATATCCGGATGCAGACTGTACACTGGATTATGATGATGCCTGGAAGCTTCTTGTAAGTGTCCGTCTGGCAGCTCAGTGCACCGATGCCCGGGTCAATGTAGTTGTTCAGGATCTCTATGCAAAATACCCGGATGTGGCAGCCCTGGCAGCAGCAGAGCCGGAAGCAATCGAAGCCATTGTACGTCCCTGCGGCCTTGGAAAAAGCAAAGCCCGGGACATCAGCGCCTGTATGCGCATTCTCCACGAACAGTATCACGACAAGGTGCCGGAAGACTTTAACGCACTTCTGAAGCTTCCCGGTGTGGGCCGAAAAAGCGCAAACCTGATCATGGGGGACGTATTCGGCAAGCCCGCCATTGTAACAGATACTCACTGTATCCGCCTTTCCAACCGCATCGGCCTTGTCCATGACATGAAGGATCCGAAAAAGGTGGAAATGGCTCTCTGGAAGATCATCCCTCCGGAAGAAGGCAATGATCTCTGCCACCGTCTTGTCAATCATGGAAGAGAAGTCTGTACAGCGCGGACAAAGCCTTACTGTGACCGCTGCTGTCTCAATGATATCTGCGAAAAAAATGGGATCTGAATGTATGCAGTTCAATAAACCTTCAGACCTCGGAAAGGAAAAACATAATGAATTTCAAAAAACTGGAAAATAATCTCCTGGATATGATCCAGGAACAACAGGTAAAGATCGGATACATGAGCGGAGTTACCCGTTTTTATTATCCGCTGCAGTCTCTGAACCGCCTTCTTGGCACAGAGCTTACGGAAGAAGAAATGCAGCATGCAATGGAAAAATTCTCAGATCATGCCTGTGACCGTCTTGGAAAAGTAACGGCTTCTTCCAAAAACGGGCGTTTCTGCATCACCCTGCCGCCTCAGGCCTCGGACTACGTTCACGAAAACCGGAAGCCGAGTGAATTTCTGGTACACTTTATAGGCACGGTTGCACGTCATGGCTGTACTCTGGATGAAGTGATGGACGTTTTTCATGCTTATTCCGAACATGTACACGTGGAAAAAACAACCGGAACCGGATTTGATTATCTTGTATATTTCGAAGACGGGATCCCGGATGACTACCGGTATTGTCTGTCCCTGGAGGGTGAGCATATGATCTATCATAAGTTCACACCGGAGGACTATGAGGACTTCGGATTCTGATCTCCGAACATCGGGCAAGTTTCCCCCACTGCTTATTACTTTTCGCAACCCTGCAGGAGACTCCCTTGATTTGATCAAAAAACCGCCGGTCTGCAGACAGATCTTCAAAAAATCCTCTGCAGATCGACGGTTGTTTTTATTTTCTATGCACGGAATTTCTTCTGCATCTCCCGCACCATATCTTTCCTCTTAAACAGGAACAGCCATATCAGCATCAGGAAACTGACGCATATGCAGATCAGCGACGGATACAGCACCGTTACCACACCGGCAGCCAACAGGATCACAGGGATCACTCCTCCGAAAGCTCCTGCCTCCAGAAGATAGATCATATATTCCGCCACCTCCAGCTTCTGTACCGCAGTGATCACCCACATGGAGCAGATCACAGCAAGCGCAGCCAGAGGAAGCAGATAATCCACAGACCAGCCACGCCAGCCGGTGAACACATCCCAAAGTACTCCTGCAACAGCTGCGATCACCAGCTGCCACATCTCATTCTTCAGAAGATTCCGCCGCTTCACATAAGCCACTGAAACCATCAGCCAGGTGCAGAACGCCCCTGCAGTCACAAACCAGGCCCAGCCTATATGACCATCCAGCAGATAATCGATCAGATTACATACCACAGCCAGCACAATACACAGAAATGTAAAGCTCTCAAAAAGCTTCATCTGCTGTTTCTGCTCCTCTTTTTGTCCCGGAAGATCATTCTCCCGAATTGTACAGGATACCTGCTCATTTTTCAGTCTCTCCACAAAATTCCGCTCAATATTTCCATTGGGGATCTTGGACGTAAAGCTTAAAACCATCTCATCTCCAAAAGAACAGGAACACAGCTGCAGACTGTCCGTGCTTGCAAAAAGTCCGAATCTCTGAATATATTTCCGATATTCCTCCGGCATCCGGATGATCCCCACATTGGAATAGATCGCCGTGATAGACCTCCCTCCGAGAGTCGTCCCGGCAAGAAGGAACGGGGTTTTGATTTCCAGTGGTACCAGACGCAGGATCGGATTTTTCTCCAGGCTTACCAGATCATTCAGCTTTGCTTCGATTACGTCCTTACTCAGTTCCTTTGCAAACTGCTCCTTTACGGATCTCAGAATATCCTCAAAGGCTGTATCAGGCTGAAAATAGCAACTGATCTCGATCCATCCGAAAAAATTTGCCATAGACCGGGACGGAAAATAATTTCTCAAATTTACCGGGATCATCAGACCAATGGGCTTTTTCGCCTGATTCTGAGGCACTTCTTCATGGATTGCCCAGATAAGAGCTGCCGTAAGAAAAACCGTGATCGACACACCGGCCGCTTTTGCACGGGCGTGGATCTCTTTTACCGGAATACAGACTTCCGTGATACTCATATCCTCCTGCCTGAGCTTCTCGCCTTTTAACTGGAAGGCAGGCTTCTTGGACTCTCTTTTTCTTGGCGCATCGGAGGAATAATACTGAGAAAAGCTGTCCTCCTCCATATCCCTGCCCGTAATGTTTTCATCCGGAAAAAGCTCCGGAAGCTCTGCGGATGGGTGCGTCTCCTGAAGATAATTTTTCACCAGCTCCATCAGAAAATGCATGGCTCCCGTTCCATCCGTCAGCGCATGAAATACCTCGAAATTGATCCTGTTCTTATAATAGCTCACCCGAAAAAGAAGCGTTTTTTTGTCCGGAATATAAAGTCCGCTGCAGGGTGCACCTGCTTCTTTCTTTACCACTGCCGGAATATCACGTCTCTCCAGATAAAACCAGAACAGTCCCTTTCTTAAAACTGCACGGAAAAGAGGATATTTTTCCAGTGTCCTCTCCAGGGCTTCCTGCAGGTTTTCTTCTTTTATCTCTTCTTTCAGTTCACAGTAAAAACGAAATACCCTGGTGTCATTCTTTCCTGTCACCGCCGGGAACGCCAGCGCCGCATTGTCAAGTTTTCTCCACTGTGCATATTCGTTCTTCATGATGCTTTCCTTCTTCCTGTTCCTCTGTTTCCAGAAAACGATTTACATATGCAAAGCTCTCCTGCACATGCAGAAATTTGATCCCCAGTGCAAAATACCCGTGAAACGCACCTGCGATCCTGTGCACTTCCACACGATTTCCCGCTTCCTTCAGTTTTTCACCAAATGCCTCACCTTCATCCCGAAGAGGATCGAACTCAGCGGTAAGTATCAGTGTATCCGGCATATTTCGAAAATTCTTCTCCAGGATCGGCGCAAAATAGGGATTCCTCCTGTCTTCCGGACAACTCTCATAGAATTTCAGATAATCTTCCATCTTCTCCGCTGTGAGAAGATAACCGGTTCCATTTGTTTTTACGGATTCAAAAGGAGAGTCTTCCGTATAACAGTTGTTCAGTGCCGGATAAATAAGGATCTGTTTTTTGGGGAAAAAATCTCCGCGGTCTCTGGCCATCATACATACAGCCGCTGCCAGATTTCCGCCTGCACTATCTCCCATAATAGTGATACGATCCGGATCCGTATTCAGAAGAAAACGATTGGTGTAAAAAGTCTTCGCAGCTGCATAACAATCCATCAGTCCCACCGGGAAACGGTATTCCGGTGCCAGCCTGTATTCAACAGACGCCACGATCTGACCGGTAGACTGTGCCATTCTGGCACAAACCCGCTGATAATTCTCTACACTTTCCGTAACCCAGCCACCGCCATGGAAAAACAGGATCACCGGTGGTTTTTTTCCGGAGGCGGCACCGTTTTCCATGTCCTCTTCTGTTGGAAAAAACAGACGGATCGGCACTTTATAGTCTCCGTTATAAACTTCCGCATCCAGTGTCCTGTAAAAGATCCTCATAGGATCCATCTTCTTAAGATCTGCCAGCTTTCTGGAAGCCTCCACTTCGATCCCACCATAGGAAAGAGCATGGAGCACTGTCCGCACGGCACGTGGCATAGCCGTTTCTCTCCCGGTCGGAATGCCCGGAACTATGACTGGGCGGCTTCTTCTGTTTTCTTTTCTTGTATAGATATATTTTGTTTCTGTTTCATATCTTCCAGGAATGCAGACTTGTTTCACGCAGGTACGCCTGTAGGCAATCCTCTTCAGGATCTCATGATCTGTACGGATGATCACTTCCGTTCCCTTATAGCCCCGGATATAATATCTGTTTTCTTTCTTTTTTATACGTGGTTGTCTCAATCGCAGTAAATATTTTCTGATTACTTTTTCCTCCGTGGATTTTTCCTTTATTTTCACCTATGATAGCATCCGCAGTCTATGAGTACAAGTCATAGTAAAAAATATACTGCTGCATGATCCCACGCATTCCTCTGTATCTGCGGTTGGGAAATCCTCTTTTGTAATGCACGTCCATGACCTGACGGATGTGGGTATCTATGGGAAAAGCATCCATATGATGCAGTGCAAACAGGCAGATACATTCAGCTACCTTTTCTCCCACACCACAGAGCTTCATCAGCTCCTTCTTTGCCTGAGGGTAACGCATATCATAGATTTTTTCCAGGGAGATCTGACCGGATGCAATGCTCCTGGCCGTTACTGCGATATATTTTGCCCGGTATCCCAGGCCACATCCTCTTAACTCCTCTTCCGTTGCCTGACTCAGCGCCTCTACAGTCGGAAAAGCGTAGTATTCCACACCTGCAGATGAATTTTTTCGCTCTCCATACTTCCGGCAGATGGTTTCGATACATTTGCGGATACGCTTGATATTGTTCTGCTGAGATATCAGAAACGTAACGATCATTTCCCAGAGATCCTGTCTTAATATCCGTATCCCGTCTCCTGCCTTTATTGCGGCACCCAGATATTTATCCCGTGGATTAGCAGCATTCATGTAAGCTTCATAATCCGTATCCAGATCAAAATAAAGCACCCAGTAACAGATAAATTCCTCCTGAGAGCAGCAGAAATCCACCACTCCGTCTTTCTGATACATTTCCAGATACTGGTCTCCCGCCACCATGGAAAAATGTCCGTCTCCAAGCTTTCTCATCCGGAAGCACTGTCCGGAATCGCATATTTTATCAAGGCTGAAATGTTCCAGCTCTACTGTGATCATGTCTGTTCCTCTCGTAAATATTTTTCCTTATATAATATTCTGTATTCTCTTGGTGTCATCCGGTACCGTTCCCGGAATACCCGGTTAAAAGTCCTCTGACTTTCAAATCCCGGGATCTGCACATACGCCTGTTCCACTGCAAGATTATCATCCTTCTCCTTGCGGTTTGCCCTGAGACACCGTACCGCATTTACAATATCCGGATGCACCTGCTCCTTTTTTATAACCGGGTCTTCCGGACAGCTGTTCTGAATGATATCCGCAAACTGACCAGTCAATACCGGCTTTGCCCAGAGATAGACTGCTTTGTTTTCTCCCGGAGAGAACACCTGATAGTGATGGATCACATCCGGAAAGATCACTGCAAAATCTCCCTCTTCCATATGATAAAGCTCCTGTCCCATACCAAGCTCCAGAGTTCCCTCTGTGATATAGATAAACTCTATGGAGTTATGAAGATGGGGTGAAGCATGGGCTAAGGTCCGCAGATGAATATGGAGATTCTTCTTTTTTTCTTCGTATACTGGAAACATGGATTTTCTCTCCGCAATATTTGACTACTTTTTCTGTGTTTTTGGCACGTAATATTTCCGAGAGTTTATTATAATGCATTTGTAAGTTAAAGAAAAGAGGAGGAAAATAAAATGAAAAAAATCATAGAATTTATCAAATATGCGATCAAATGCTACGTGGAGATCAATGCAAGAAATCCATATTTCCGCTAAGAAGATCCACAATAATATCTGAGGTCACGGATATTTTGTGTGGACCATGCGCATGAAAAAACTGAATAAAGGTCAATAAATGACTTGTGCGAAAATAGTATCACCTGGCATCATGAAGTATCTCCAAAGCCCGTTTATATCTTCCATGCAGCCGTGATATCTGTTCAGCAGACATATTTTCGCAGTCAGAAAGACGTGTTACATCAGAATTGTGGAGCAGATCAGCCTGCTTCACTTTTTTTGCGATCGGATTCTTCCGGAGCTTCCGGATATAATCGAAATAATTCATATTCTTATCTCTTGTAAGACAACGTAAGGCCTCCACAACCTCTTCCGGAAATTCTCCGGCAAGATCCTCAAATGTGATCTCTGTATCTTCTATCACATCGTGCAGAAGTGCCGTACATACACTGAGTTCATCATCCATCTGCTCCGCTACGTGAAATGGATGAAAGATATAAGGTGTCCCGCTTCGATCTATCTGTCCATGATGTGCCTCGTACGCCACCTTCATAGCTTTTTTCGTCAAAGCTGTATAAATCATAGCTGTGCCTCCCGTCAGGTCTTTCGAACTCCCGTTCATACTCTGTATTACACAGTATAGCATCTATATTTCCTACATACAAGGATAAAAAGTTTTATATATCTATCATTTTTACTTATATACGACAATTTTCTGATTATAGCATCCCCAAAACTCTGCTGTTCTTATTTAGATCTTTCATTGGATCATGAACTCGCTTGCCCTCATTCTGAAATTGGTATATACTTACCTTGGTCAGGTAAAACTATCCATATTCGTAGTATTACACGGATCACTTCATTTTAAAAAGAAAGGAATCTTACCTATGAAATTTATATATCCCGCAGTTTTCCGTCCCACAGAGGACAAAAAATACAATGCTTTTTTCCCGGATCTTACCTGCTGTGAAGCCAACGGTGACACGCTGGATGATGCCATCGAAAATGCCAATGCAGCTGCATACGACTGGATCTACACAGAGCTTATGGAATTTGAGGGAAAGCTTCCTCCGGTTTCCGATGAGAGCGATCTGGAGATTCAGGAGGGAGACGTTGTCCGCAATATCTCTGTAAATATCCGCTTCCAGGATGGCTGGGACGAATAAACTCTCGTATCACAAAAACAAAGGCGACATTTAATATCATTTTCAATAAATGTCCGTGTCGAAAATGCCTGTTATGCAAAAAGCATCCGGATCGGTAATTGTCCTTTATTACCGATCCGGATGCTTTTATTATACATTTCTTCATTGTTCGTGATACTGTCTGAAAAATTTACGCAGTCCGTCCAGTGCTTTTACCAGCACTTCTGTCTCATTCTCATTCAGCTCTGCGATCACCGCTTCTGTCATCTGCCTGTGAAACTCCGCATGATGATGATATGCCATACGTCCCTTATTTGTAAGCTGGATAAATACCACACGCCGGTCCTTCTCACTTCGCTCTCTCTTCACATAGCCTTTTTTTACAAGACTGTTCATAGATGTTGTGAGGGAGCCTACGGTGATCTTAAGCTTGGCTGCAATGGAGGACATGTTCCCCCCTCCAAGACCTACAGCCTCGATAATGTGCATATCATTGTTGGAAATATCTTTATATTTATCTGTGATGATGGCTTCCTCCTCCAGTCGGAGGATCTCATTGAACAGATTCACCAGCACGTCATTTATAACTTCCCGATTGTCCACTCTACCCGCTCCTGTTTCTCCGGAGCAAAAAAGCTTCTCCGGTTCTCTGTTTATGAAGCCATCGTAACATAAATATGGCATTTTTTCCACTGGATTTTTACTTTGCGGGCTACAAAATCACTGCACTTATTACTTCTACATTTTCCGGAAACGTTCATAGCGATGTTCCAGAAGCTTCTCCGGCTCTTCTTCGCCATATTTCTCAAGAAAATCCGCAATTCCGTTTTCCAGATAACCTGCGATATCATTTATGTTCTCACGGCTTACAGGCTCTGCTTCCGGAATCACATGCTCGATCATCCCCATCTGGTAAAGGTCTGCAGCTGTGAGCTTCATCACTGCTGCTGCTTCCTTTGCCTTTTTGCTGTCTTTCCAGAGAATGGAGGCAAAGCCCTCCGGGGACAGGATGGAATAAACGGAATGCTCCAGCATCCATACCTCATCTGCCACCGCCAAGGCAAGGGCACCTCCGCTTCCGCCTTCACCGATCACAACGGAAAGCACCGGCACTGTGAGACCTGCCAGTGTATAGAGATTTTTTGCAATGGCTTCACCCTGTCCACGTTCCTCAGCTTCCAGCCCGCAGAATGCGCCTGGTGTATCTACAAGGCAGATCACCGGACGGTGAAATTTCTCTGCCTGCTGCATCAGGCGCAGGGATTTCCAGTACCCCTCCGGAGATACCATTCCGAAATTCCGGGTAATGTTTTCCTTTGTACCCTCTCCTTTTTCCTGTACAAGGACAGTTACCGGCTGTCCGTGGAAAAATGCCACACCACCGATCACTGCCAGATCATCCCCGCAGTGACGGTCTCCGTGAAATTCCATGAAATCGTCAAAAAGCGCTTCGATGTAATCCTTTCCTGTAGGGCGTGTTTTGGCTCTGGCAAGCTGGACATGTTCCCAGGGAGTGAAATCTCCGGATGGGACGAAGTCCGGCCAGATCCTATTATCTTCCTCAACAGTTTTCATCGATTCCTGATTGTCAGACTTGAACTCATTTTTAATGTCCGTATTATCGGGCTGTGCGTTATTCAGGACTTTATCCTGATGTAATCTCAGAATATCCGCCAATACGATCCTCTGCTCCTCACGCTTTACGATCTTGTCCACAAAGCCGTGTTCCAGAAGAAATTCCGCTCTCTGGAAGCCTTTGGGAAGCTTTTGCCCGATGGTCTGTTCGATCACTCTGGGACCTGCAAAACCGATCAGCGCTTTCGGCTCTGCCAGGATAATATCTCCCAGCATAGCAAAGCTTGCCGTCACGCCGCCTGTTGTCGGGTCTGTGAGGACCGGCACATAAAGAAGTCCGGCATCGCTGTGCTTCCGGATGGCCATACTGGTTTTTGCCATCTGCATCAGGGAAACCAGGCCCTCCTGCATTCTGGCACCGCCAGAACAGATATAGAGGATTACCGGCAGCTTCTCCTCTGTGGCACGTTCAAAAGCCCGCGTGATCTTTTCCCCCACGACTTCTCCCATACTGGACATCATGAAACGGCAGTCACAGACACCAAGTGCCACAGGTGTCCCTTTTATAGTACATTTTCCGGTAACTACAGCCTCATCAAGCCCTGTCTTTTCACGAAGCCCCTGAAGCTTTTCTTCGTAGCCTCTGTACTGAAGGGGATTCTGTTCTTCCATGTGAGCATCCCACTCCACAAAGCTCTTTCTATCTGCGATCATTTTGATCCGACGATAAGCGGGTACATGGAAATAATTTCCGCAGTGGGGACAGATGTATTGATTCTGCTTTACCTCGTCTACAAAAACCGCCGCTTTGCAGGCGTTGCATTTACGCATCAGGTTATCCGGCACCTCCGGAATGTTTTCCTGTTCCTCACCCCGGATATCCCTGACTGTTTTTTTGAACATATGCTTAATTCTCATTGATCTTCACTCCCGCAATGATATGGCTGGCAAGAAATCCAGTGTCAAAGTTTCCGGACTGATAATCCTCATCTTTCAGGATTTCGTACTGATAGTCAATATTTGTATCGATTCCGTCAATGATCACCTCACCAAGAGCACTCTGCATTTTTGCAATGGCTTCTTTCCGGTTACCTGCATGAACGATCAGCTTCGCAAGCATGGAATCATAATAAGGCGGGATCTTACAGCCGTTATACACACAGGTATCCACACGGATCCCGTTTCCCCCCGGAAAATGCGCTCCCTGGATAGTTCCCGGCGAAGGGCGGAAATTTTTCTGAGGATTTTCAGCATTGATCCTGCACTCAATGGCGTGTCCCTGGATCCGGACATCCTCCTGAGCGATCTCAAGAGGCATTCCTGAAGCGATCTTCAGCTGCTCCTTTACAAGATCGATACCTGTTGCCCACTCTGTCACCGGATGCTCCACCTGGATCCTTGTATTCATTTCCATAAACCAGAATTTTCCATCCGGTTCCAGAAGAAATTCAATCGTTCCCGCATTTACGTAACCGGCTGCTTTCGCCGCCGTCACCGCCGCATGACCCATTTTTTCTCTTAATTCCGGAGAAACTGCAGCACTTGGAGATTCCTCGATCATCTTCTGATGATTTCTCTGGATGGAGCAGTCACGCTCTCCCAGATGGATCACATTTCCGAAGCTGTCTGCAAGGATCTGAAACTCAATATGTCTCGGATTTACCACGAAATGTTCAATATACATGGTACCGTCGCCAAAAGCGATCTCAGACTCTTTTCTGGCGGTTGCATAGGCTTCCGGAAATTCCTCCGGTGTGTTTGCCACACGCATGCCTTTTCCGCCGCCGCCAAGAGCTGCCTTGATGATCACCGGATAACCGATCCTCTCAGCTTCCTTAAGACCGGTTTCAATATCCTCCACATCCCCTTCGCTGCCCGGAACTACCGGAACACCAGCTGCGATCATGGTGCTTCTTGCAATTTTTTTGTTGCCCAGCATACGAATGACCTTTGATGAAGGACCCACAAATGTGATCCCGCATTTTTCACAGAGCTCCGCAAATCTGGCATTTTCAGAAAGAAAGCCAAATCCCGGATGAATGGCATCCGCACCGGAAACCATGGTTGCACTGATGATCTGTTCCATATTCAGATAGCTCTGTGCAGATGGTCCCGGTCCGATACAGATTGCTTCGTCCGCCAGCTGTGTGTGAAGGCTTTCCTCATCTGCCTCAGAATAAACCGCCACTGTGGCAATTCCCATTTCTCTGCAGGCACGGATAATACGCACCGCGATCTCGCCTCTGTTGGCGATCAGTAACTTTCGAATCATACAATCACCTTACCCGATCATAAATGTAAGCTCAGCCTCTACGGCAACCTCGCCATCCACAGATGCCACTGCAGAACCAATGCCTACAGGACCCTTTCTGCGGATGATCTTTGTTTCAAGACGGAGCTTGTCTCCCGGAGCTACCTTTCTGCGGAATTTACACTTGTTGATACCTCCGAAATAAGCGGTTTTTCCCTTCATGTCCTCCAGGGAAAGAATGGCTACCGCACCCACCTGTGCCAGCGCTTCTACCATCAGAACACCCGGCATTACCGGCTCCTGGGGAAAATGTCCCCGAAAAAAATCCTCGCGGAAGGTCACACATTTATATCCGACAGCAAATTCACCCGGCTCATAATCTTCAATATAGTCCACAAGCAGAAACGGATGTCTGTGTGGAATGATCTCCTCGATCTGTTTTACATCAAGATGCTTCATTCTCTATCCTCCTGAAACAATAATTTTTCTTATTCTCTGATTCTGATCTGAAGGTACTTATCGGATACGGAAAAGCTTCTGACCGTATTCTACCGGCTGTCCGTTCTCCACATAGATCTCTGCGATCTCGCCGCCAAAATCACTTTCGATCTCATTCATCAGCTTCATAGCTTCCACGATTGCAAGAACCTGGCCTTTTTTTACCTTGTCTCCCACCTGAACATAAGGCGGAAGATCCTGGGACGGTGCAGCATAGAAGGTTCCTACCAGCGGAGATGTTACCAGGCTGCCTGTCTGATCTTCCCCGCTCTGTGGTACGGTTTCCGACTGCTCAGTACATTTCACTCCCTGTGCTTCTGCCACAGTTTTTCCTGTCACTGTCACTGCCATTTCATCTGTTGAAGCCGGTACCACAGGATCTTTGCCCGCCACCGGTGCTGTATTCACTGCCCTGCGGACTTTTCCACCGGTCATTCCTACTGCCGGAATGTTTTCCACAGTTTCTCCTATAACCCCCTGGATGATCTGTGGCTTTCCATGCTCCATACTTAAGGTCAGATCTGCTGTCTCATATGTAAAGGCAGTAAGCTCTGATGCAGATACGTGATCAATCAGTTCAAGGATCTGGTTAAATTCCATAGCTTCAGTCCTCCTCATACTTCTTTACAAGCAATGTTCCGTTGTGTCCTCCAAATCCAAGGGAATTGCTCATTGCATAACGAACTTCCTGTTTTGCCGGAGCGCCGATCATATAGTTCAGATCAAGCTCCTCCTCTGTTTCTGTTGTTCCCACTGTCTGATGGATAAATCCGTCCAGAATGGATTTTACGCATACGATAAACTCAACAGCTCCTGCTGCGCCAAGAAGATGACCCACCATGGATTTTGTAGAATTGATCTTTACATCCTTGGCAGCGTCCTTAAACGCAAGCTTGATAGCTCTTGTTTCAAACAGGTCATTGTGATGTGTTCCGGTTCCGTGTGCATTGATATAATCTACCTGCGCCGGTGCAACACCTGCTTCCTTCATGGCATTTTCCATAGCACGTGCGGCGCCGCTTCCGTCCTCGGCCGGAGATGTGATATGGAAAGCATCTGCAGTTGCACCGTATCCCACAACCTCTGCCAGGATATTGGCATTTCTCTTTTTGGCATGCTCAAGCTCTTCCAGAACAACCACACCTGCACCCTCACCCATAACAAAACCGCCTCTGTCTTTATCAAACGGAATGGATGCACGCAGCGGATCCTCACTTGTGCTCAGTGCAGTAAGGCTTGCAAAGCCTGCGATACCGATAGGGCAGACAGCTCCCTCTGTACCACCGGCAAGCATTACATCTGCATCACCATACTGAATGGCACGGAAAGCATCTCCGATACAATGTGTTCCTGTCGCACATGCCGTTACCACGTTGGTGCATTTTCCTTTTGCGCCGGTAGCGATAGAAACATTTCCGGCTGCCATATTTGTGATCATCTTCGGAACAAGAAGCGGATCCACTCTTGAAGGACCTTTTTCCATAAGCTTCTTCTCATTGGTCTCGGTAGCCTGAAGACTTCCCACACCGGAGCCGATGATAACGCCTACCATGTACGGATCTTCCTCTTCCATCTTAAGCCCGGAATTTTCCACTGCTTCCAGTGCAGCTGCTACCGCATACTGGGAAAAAGGCTCCATTCTTCTTGCAGTTCTCGGATCCATGCGATCCTTTGCCACAAAATCTTTAAGCTCTGCTGCCAGTGTTGCCTTGTATCCGGTCGTATCAAAACGGGTGATCGGTCCGATCCCCACCTTTCCTTCTTTTACTCCGTTCCAGAAGCTTTCCACATCATTTCCGATCGGTGTTACTGCTCCAAGTCCTGTTACTACTACTCGTCTTTTCATCAATCTATCCTCCTGACTCCGGGGAGCCTTCTTTACATTGCCATTCCGCCGTCTACGCGAAGTACCTGTCCTGTGATGTAACGTGCACCGTCTGATGCCAGAAATGCAGCTGCCTTTGCCACGTCTTCTGTTGTTCCCATGCTTCCCATGGGGATAGATGCCGCAATATTTTCTTTTACTTTGTCAGAAAGCACGTCCGTCATGTCTGTTTTGATAAATCCCGGTGCAATGGCGTTGACCGTGATCCCTCTGGATGCCAGCTCCTTTGCAGCGGATTTTGTAAGACCGATGATCCCGGCTTTGGATGCCGCATAATTGGCCTGTCCTGCATTTCCACGAAGGCCTACCACCGATGAAAGGCTGATGATCCGGCCGCTTCTCTGCTTCAGCATCATTCTGGACACATGACGGATGCAGTTGAAGGTTCCTTTCAGATTGATGTCAACAACTCTGGAAAAATCCTCTTCGCTCATTTTCATGAGAAGTCCGTCCTTCGTAACTCCGGCATTATTTACCAGGATATCAACACGTCCGTATTTTTCTGCAACAGCTTTGAAAAAAGCTTCACATGCATCAAAATCTGCCACATTGCACTGCAGGATATCTGCCTGGCCGCCGGCTGCCTCGATCTCTGCTTTTGTTTCCCGGGCTTTTTCTTCTGAGCCGTTATAATTGATCACTACAAGGTTTCCTGCTTTTGCAAGCTCCAGGGCGATGGCTTTCCCGATCCCACGTGCACCGCCTGTTACAACTGCGATTTTTTTCTCTGACATATGAATTCCTTTCTTATGTTATGCGGTCATCCGTGATCCGCATTTGTTACCTGGCATTTCTGTCTGCTGCACTATGCCTGCTTTATTTTTGATTCTTTATCTTTTTTTCCAATATTTATACCAGTTCCTGGCAGACCTTCTCTGCATCTTCTACGGTCTGGATGTTATATACTTTTACATTTCTGTCGATCTTTCTCATAAATCCGGCAAGGGTTCTTCCCGGTCCGATCTCAATAAATGTATCTACTCCCTGACGGATCATATTTTCCACACTCTGCTGCCAGCGCACGGAAGAAGAAATCTGTTTTTCCAGAAGTGCTTTTGTTTCCGCCGGATCTTCCACATACTCTGCGGTCACGTTTGTCACATACGGGATTTTAAGTTCATGAAGTGTGACACCCTCCAGAACCTTTCCCAGTTCTTTTCCTGCAGTGGCAAGCATTGCGGAGTGGAACGGTCCGCTGACATTTAACGGGATCACTCTTCTTCCTCCGGCTGCCTTCAGCTTTTCAGAGGCTTCCGCAACTGCCTCCGCAAGGCCTGTGATCACGATCTGGCCGGGACAGTTGTAGTTTGCAATGCTTACATCTGCAATGTCTGCAAGCACTTCCTCGATCTTCTCTGTCTCCATTCCCATAACTGCTGCCATGCTTCCCTTACCTGCCGGAACTGCCTGCTCCATAAGGATTCCCCTTTTTCTCACGGTAGTAACAGCATCCTTCAGCTCCATGCCGCCGGCAGCTTCAATAGCGCAGTACTCGCCAAGGCTTAATCCTGCAGTTACATCCGGATGAAGTCCCATCTCCTCTACCACCTTCTCCATGGCAAGACAGGTAGTGACCAGTGCAGCCTGTGTATATTCAGTCAGGTCAAGCCTGTCATTTTCTTCAAAGCAAAGTGCTTTCATATCCAGATCCAGCCACTCACCGGCAGAGTCGAAAACATCCTTTGCTGTATCGTATTTCTCATAAAAATCTTTTCCCATTCCGGCCTTCTGTGCACCCTGTCCCGGAAAGATGAATGCTGTTTTTCCCATTTATTATTCCTCCACAAGAAAACTGTTTTTCTTTACAGTCTCTTTTGTCTCTCTGATCAGTCTTGCCATCAGCTCCTTACAGGTCGGTACATCCTTTACCATACCTGCGATCTGTCCGGACATAACGCTTCCGGTTTTTACATCGCCGTCAACAACAGCCTTCCTGAGGCCACCAAGTGTCAGCATTTCCAGTTCTTCAAAGGATGCACCTGCAGCTTCTTTCTCCAGATATTCCTTTGTCATAGGGTTTCTTAAGGTACGGACCGGATGACCTGTGGTACGGCCGGTTACTCTTGTGTCGATATCCCTGGCTTTCAGAAGGAATTGTTTGTAATTCTCATGTACGTGACATTCCTCTGTTGCCACAAATCGGGTTCCCATCTGTACGGCTTCTGCACCTAGCATAAAGGCTGCCGCGATCCCACGACCGTCTGCAATTCCACCTGCTGCAATTACCGGGATCTTTACTGCATCCACGACCTGCGGTACCAGCGCCATAGTGGTTGTCTCACCGATATGTCCGCCGGACTCGGTTCCCTCTGCTACCACTGCATCTGCGCCACAGCGCTCCATTCTTCTTGCAAGAGCTACAGATGCAACAACCGGGATCACCTTTACTCCGGCAGCTTTCCATGCTTCCATGTATTTTTCCGGGCTTCCGGCACCGGTTGTTACTACCTTGATCCCTTCTTCTACTACGATCTTCGCAACCTCATCGGCACTTGGACTCATCAGCATGATGTTTACACCAAAAGTCTTATCTGTCAGTTTTTTCGCCTCACGGATCTGCTCACGCACCCACTCTGCCGGTGCATTTGCCGCTGCGATCAGTCCCAGGCCGCCTGCCTCGGATACTGCTGCCGCAATGTGATGATCTGCCACCCAGGCCATACCGCCTTGGATGATGGGATATTCAATACCAAGTAATTCTGTAACTCTTGTTTTCATCTTTTACCTCCGGAAAATTAAATCAAGCGGATAAAAGCATCCGCGGTTTATTTGGATCAAGCGGATAAAAACATCCGCATTCACTACGTAGCCTTATTTTAACAATTCATTAACAGGGGCTTTAATACTCGATCAGGCTTGCTCCATACGTCAGTCCGCCGCCGAAGCCTGCAAGGACCATTCTGTCACCCCGCTGCAGTTTTCCGCTTTTTTTCATCTCATCCAGGAGGATAAGAAGACTTGCGGAAGAAGTATTGCCGTATCTGTCCATATTCATAGGGAACTTGGAAATGTCTTCGCCCAGCCGCCTTGCTGCGGAACGGATGATCCGCTCATTTGCCTGGTGGAGAAGATAATAACTGATATCTTCACAAGAAACCTGCTCTCGGGAAAGAAGCTCCTTCACAGCCTCCGGTACCTTGCTCACGGCAAAGCTGAACACTTCCTTTCCGTTCATCTGTATGTAGGTTTCCTTTGCCTTCGGATCATTTTCATAACGGATCTGATTTCTGCTCTGTAAGGTAAGTGCACCGCCTTTTTTTCCAATGGAATGGGTTACCTGTGCATAGCTTCCCCCCTCTTCTGCTCTCAGCACGACTGCTCCCGCACCATCCCCGAAAAGAATGCAGGTGCCACGATCTGTCCAGTCCGTTAAACCGGACAGTTTTTCCGCTCCGATCACAAGGGCATTCCTATATATTCCCTGGGCCAGGTATGCCTGCGCAGTGTTCAGTGCCAGAAGAGATCCTGTGCAGGCGCCGTTCAGATCAAAGCAGGTAGCCTTTTCCGCTCCGAGCCGCTCCTGCACCCCACATGCCACACAGGGCATGATCTCTGTTGGAGAAATGGTTGCCACAAGGATCAGATCGATTTCTTCTGCCTTCATTTCTGCGTCTTCCAGAGCTTTTAATGCTGCCCCCGCTGCCATCGTCACAGTATCTTCGTCCTCTTTTGCAATATGTCTCTGTACCACACCGGTTCTTTCCCGAATCCACTGATCACTGGTTTCCACCATCTTTGCCAGATCGTTGTTATCCCACACTCTGTCCGGTGCCCACGAACCGGTTCCACATATTTTACCTGTCATATTTTTCTCCATGATATCTGTCTTAAATCAGTCTGTATAAATCTGTACTGCTGTTCTCTGAATTATCTTTTATCTTAAAATATTTTGATTATCAAATTATATCATCATAAAAGTATTTGTCAAGAAGGAATTTTTGAGCATCCTTTTATGAAAAAAATAACAGCTGCCCCAGGCGTGGAGTATTGGTCTCTCCTCTGTCCTGTGACAGCTGTCTTATTTTTTTCAGACAGGTATTGTATTTATGGTTATTGCATTTATAGTTATTGCCTTCATAGTTTTACTTCATCGCCCACTGTACCAGGCACACCACACCAATCTGCACCAGCAGTATCACCGGTACACCAATTGCAAATCTGGCTTTTCGGGTTTTGTGGTGAAAAAATCTCATGCCAAGGATCGCCCCGACGCTGCCACCGATGACAGCACTTAAGATCAAGGTCTTCTCCGGGATCCGCCATTTATTACGACGGGCTTTCTGCTTGTCAGCTCCAAAAAGCACAAAGGCCAGGATATTGACTGCAAGCAGATAATAATATATGTAATCATTCATGATAGCTCCCTCCGGGCTCTGTGTCCTGTATTTCGGACAGTAACCGATTTATGTCTTCATTGCAGTTTGATGATCAGCACCGGTATGGGCGGATCATTAGGCCGGTTTGCATATTCCGACAGGATCACCAGATATTTATGAGGATCCAGCTGACGGATAAACGCAAGCATCTCATCCCGTTCCTGATATCCTGTATCCCCGCCACTGTAAATGCAAAGTGTCATAAGTCCGCCTTTTTTCAGAAGCTTAAGTCCGCTTTCTACCGCTCTTTTGCTGCTGTCTGCTCTGGTCGCCACCGAATGGTCTCCGCCGGGAAGATATCCCAGATTAAAGGTGATGCAGGACACGGTTTCTTCTTCTGCATAAACATCCATATTCTCATGAGACTCCAGAAGAAGCTGATAATTTTCCGGACAGTTATCTCTTTTCAGTCGCTCCTTCGTATGTTCCAGTGCCTGCTTCTGAATGTCAAAAGCCAGAACCCGTCCCCTTTTTCCTGCAAGCTGGCTTAACAGAGCCGTGTCATTGCCATTTCCCATTGTTGCATCGATACAGATGTCTCCCGGCATGACCTGCTGCCGTATAAAATGCTGCATGTATGCAGTGATCTGAAGATTTTTCATTTAAAAATCCTTTCAAAATTCTCTTACAGTTCATGATAATACGGACAGATATCCTCATAATGTCCATCCTTCATACGGAACCCCTTCGGGATCACGCCAAGCTGGGTAAATCCAAGTCTCTCATAAAGATGTCTTGCAGGAACATTGCAGGCCACAACCGCATTAAACTGCAGGACACCAAAACCATGCTCTTTTCCCCGGGTCAGACAGTCGGATACCAGCTTTTCTCCAATGTGAAGTCCTCTGGAATCTCTGCTTACCGCATAGCTGGCGTTACAGATATGACCGCATCTTCCGATATTATTCGGATGAAGAATGTAAAGTCCGTAAACTTTTCCGCTTTCCGCATCTACTGCTGCAGCTGTATAGGTCTGTTCTGCAAAAAAAGCTTTTCCTGTCTCTTCGTTAAGGCATTCTTCCTGTGGAAAAGCCACACCGTCTTCTACAACCTCATTCCATATCCGGATCAGATCCGGAAGATCTTTTTCTTCGTATTTTCTTACTGTAACATTCATGATGATCTTCTCCTCTATTTAAGCAGCTCCACATTCCGTCCGTTTCTTCGGATCACACCTTCATCCGAAAGATTTTTGATCTCCCGCATCATGGCACTACGGTCCACACTTAAGTACTGGGCCAGTGCGGTATAGGACATGGGCAGCTTGAATTTCCCGGCATTTTTTTCCGCAGCCAGAGAATGCAGATAAGCTATCAGCTTCTTTCTGGTGGAGGATCGTGAAAGCATGTATATCCGATCCGTCTGCTGCCTGGAACGGAGGGCTGTCATCTGCAGAAGATTACTGACCATCTGGCTGTGATGATGACAGGCATTTTCACAGCGCTTGATCACATGCTCATAATCAATAAACAGCACCTTCGTCACGGTAGTGGCACATACATAATAATGCTGGGAATCTGACGGAAGCAGAAACGGTTCGCCAAATACACTGTCCCTATTCAGTTCATCGATGACATACTCATTTCCATCCTCGTCGCAGCAGTAGAGAACTGCTCTTCCCTCCTGGATCAGACCGATCTTTTTCATGGAGCTGGAATATTCCATGATGGTTTCTCCATTCTGAAAAACTTTCTCCCGGACTTTAAAGCAGACACGCATTCTTTCCTGTTCTTCGGGCAAAATGTCCGTAAATAAAGTGATATGCTCCATAAATTTTCCTCCCACCGGCAAAATACTCTTCCGCATATCTGTACTTTCCTCTTTGCATACAAGACTATGTAAGAGGACTCTCAAAGCAAATATCCGCATTTTATTTTGCTGCATGTTTCTGATTTTATACCAGCACGAAAAAAATGTAAAGTCTGGAATTTTTTCCTGTTTTGTTGTATTTGCAACAGTTTTTGCCGTCAATTTCTGTTATATTTTTATCAAAGTTAAGAAACAAACAAATCACTGAAGCATATAAATAAATCCACCATAGAAAGAAAAGAGGAATCGCTCATGAAAATCACAGATACCATCAAATATGTAGGCGTTAATGATCATCAGGTTGACCTTTTTGAGGGCCAGTACAAAGTGCCGAACGGCATGTCCTACAACTCCTATGTGATCCTGGACGAAAAAATTGCGGTTATGGATACGGTAGATGCAAATTTTACTCACGAATGGCTTGATAATATCCAGAAAGTTCTGGGTGACCGGAAACCGGATTATCTGATCGTACAGCATATGGAACCGGATCACGCAGCCAACATCGCAAACTTCCTGAAGGCTTATCCGGACACCATCGTTGTTTCCAACAAAAAAGCCTTCGCCATGATGCAGAACTTCTTTGACCTGGATCTGGAAGGTCATCAGATCATCGTAGATAACGGCGGAACCCTTTCCCTTGGAAAACACGATCTGACTTTTGTATTTGCACCGATGGTTCACTGGCCGGAGGTTATGGTCACTTATGACAGCACAGAAAAGGTTCTTTTTTCCGCAGACGGCTTCGGAAAATTCGGTGCCCTGGATGCAGAGGAACCATGGGACGATGAGGCAAGAAGATACTATATCGGCATCGTTGGAAAATATGGTGTGCAGGTGCAGAACCTTCTGAAAGCAGCCGCAGCTCTGGATATCCAGACCATCTGCCCGCTCCACGGACCGGTTCTTACTGAAGATCTTGGACATTATATCAGCCTCTATGATACCTGGTCTTCCTACACACCGGAGGATGACGGAATCGTGATCGCCTACACTTCTGTATACGGTCATACAAAAATGGCCGTTCAGCAGTTGGCCGATAAATTCCGCAGCAAAGGATGTCCAAACGTTGTTGTCTATGATCTTGCAAGAGACGATATGTCCCAGGCACTGAGCGATGCTTTCCGTTACTCCAAGCTGGTTCTCGCAACCACCACATATAATGCAGGCATCTATCCGTTTATGAACGACTTTATTACCCGACTGACAGAGCACAACTTCCAGAACCGCACGGTAGGACTGATTGAAAACGGAACCTGGGCACCGCTGGCAGCGAAGGTTATGAAAGAAATGCTTTCCAAATGCAAAAAGATCAGCTGGCTGAATACCACAGTTAAGATCATGTCTGCAGTAAACGAAGAAAACCGCAGGCAGATGGAAGCTATGGCTGATGAGCTCTGCCAGGAATACATTGCAAAAAGCGATGATCTTGCCAACAAGAATGATATGACTGCTCTGTTCCGCATCGGTTACGGCCTCTATGTGGTAACCTCCAACGATGGCAAAAAGGACAACGGTCTGATCGTCAATACCGTTACACAGCTTACCGACAACCCATATCGCGTGGCTGTCAACATCAACAAGGCAAACTACTCTCACCACGTGATCCAGCAGACCGGTATCATGAACGTAAACTGCCTGTCCACAGATGCTCCGTTCTCTGTTTTTGAGCAGTTCGGCTTCCAGTCCGGCAGAAGCACCGATAAATTTGCCGGACAGAAAGTAAACTACTCTGACAACGGCCTGGTATTCCTGGACAAATATATCAATGCTTTCATGTCCCTGAAGGTAGAAAACTATGTGGATCTCGGCACTCACGGAATGTTCATCTGCAGCGTCACAGAGGCCCGTGTCATGAGCGATCAGGATACCATGACTTACACCTACTACCAGAAACATGTAAAGCCAAAGCCACAGACCGAAGGCAAAAAAGGCTGGGTATGCAAAGTCTGCGGATACATCTATGAAGGCGATGAACTTCCGGAAGATATCATCTGCCCGCTGTGCAAGCATGGCGCTGTGGATTTTGAGCCGATCGAAGGATAAGACTGAAATCCCCATAAATTGATTTAATCCGGTTACAGCTCCCTTATTTTTACAAATTATAAACCACAAAAAAGACAGGCTTCTGAAGTGGCCTGTCTTTTTTGTATTATCATCCAATGTCTTCGCAGCGTCTTTCACCAAATTTATTCTTACAGCAGATCAGACACTCACGCTCTGTATTTCTGCAGGAATCCTGAAATTTACGGATCATATGCCTTTTATTTATTTCATCAGTCTGATAACCTGCTCTGCAGTATCTGCCAGATTCTGCTTGGCATTCTCATTTTTCATGGCCTCCTCCAGAGTTACCACTCCGCGGAGGATCGGGAAAAAGGCATCGATCCCTGCATCGTTGCAGGCTCTTGCGTCACGCTGTACGGCACCTGCAAAGGCGATCACTTTTTTGCCATATTTCTTTGCAAGCTTTGCAACACCTACCGGCGCTTTTCCCATGGCTGTCTGTCCATCCATACGTCCCTCACCTGTGATCACAAGATCCGCGTCTTTGATGTAGTCCTCAAGTTTTGTCTCATCCAACACGATGTTGATCCCGGATTCCAGGACTGCATCGGTAAAGGTCAGGAATGCAAATCCCATTCCGCCGGCAGCACCTGTTCCCGGATACTTTGCATCTGCTTTCGGAAAACGCTCCTTTGCAAGCTCTGCGTAAGCACCCAGCCACTGATCCATGTCCTGGATCATCTCCGGCGTAGCACCCTTCTGCGGTCCGTAGATGGCACTGCATCCAAGCTCTCCGCAAAGAGGATTTGTGACATCACAGGCAACACGGAATTTACATTCTGCAAGCTCCGGGATCACATAGGCAGCTGTGATCTCTGTGATGTCTTTCAGGCCCCTTGCTCCCGGAAGGACCTGCTTTCCGTCTTTATCCAGAAATGCATAGCCAAGTGCCTGAAGCATTCCCACACCACCGTCATTGGTGGCGCTTCCGCCGATACCCACAATAAATCTGCGGCAGCCTTTTTCGATGGCGTCCTTGATCACCTCACCGACACCGCAGGTTGTGGTATAAAGAGGATTTCTTTTTTCGTCCGGCACCTGCGTGATCCCTGCTGCACCAGCCATTTCGATCACTGCGGTCTTTGTGCTTTCGATGATGCCATACTCACAGATCACCGGCTCGCCAAGAGGCCCCGTAACCTTTACGTGCTCTGTTTTTCCGTTCATTCCTGCGACAAGGGCTTCCACGGTTCCCTCTCCACCGTCTGCCAGTGGTCTTACCTGAACTTCTGCGTCCGCATCCACACGATGGATACCTGCAGCAGCTGCAAAGCCTGCCTCCATGGATGTCATACTGCCCTTAAAAGAATCGATCGCTGTTACTACCTTCATTTTATTTTCCTCCTGTATGATTTTTATGTAAAGCTGATATCCGTACTCTCCGTTCCATTCAAGCTTACTTCTGTTTTAATCATAATAAAATTACGCATGGATGTACATATTATGTATACTATATTTTTTCTTTATTTTTGTATTTTATTGTTACAAATAACATATTCAAATTGAATCCATAAAATATATATGATATACTGATCAAAAGAAAGCACCCGGTAAATCCTATATTCTTATTTCGTTTACCTGCATAAATATAAAATCAGGCCTTCCGTAATATAAATACTATCCGTCTTTCCAGGAGAATTCCATGATCACACACATCAGCCACACCCTTGCCCAGCAGATCGTCAACACGATCAAGGACGTCTGCAGCTACGATATCAATTTTATCAACCCATCCGGCACCATTATCGCCAGCACAAACTCTGCCAGGATCGGAACCTGTCATGAGATCGGACGGAAAGCTGCTGTAACTGGTACTACCATCGAGGTGGCTGAATCTGACAATTTTACAGGAACCCGCCAGGGTATCAACATGCCTCTTTACCATGAAGACTGTCTTCTGGCTGTGATCGGCATCACCGGTTCCCCGGAAAAAGTACGCAAGTATGCCTTTCTGGCACAGCGTATCACCAGCCTTCTGATCCGCGAGCAGGAGCTTGGCCAGTACAGCCGGCACCAGGCGGACAAAAAGCAGTTTATCATCAGTTCTCTTCTCCATGGGGAGACCCAGAATCCGGAATATCTTCTGAAATGCCTGAGAGAATTTCAGATTGATCCGGACACGCCCAAACGACTGATATTGATCCATACGTATCCGGCTGCTTCCAGCAGAAATCCTTCCGTAAAGATCGCCCGCAGGATTCCGGAATCCTCAGAAAGTTCTGCTTCCCTGACAGATCCCGAAAATACACCTCTCTCTCCGGAAGCCTCTCCACCGCCAGAAACTCCGGGCTCAGACTCTGGCATCGGATCTGTTCTTTCGGAACATCAGATCCAAATTTTTTTCAAAACCGCCGGAATCACCCTGCACACCTTCCGCTATCCCGGAGATTATCTTGCTGTTGCAGACAATTCCAATTTTTCTGCTCTTTCCGCAGTGCTTCGTGATTTTACCCAAAAGCATGCAGACACTCTGGCCATTGCAGTTGGAAAGTCTGTACCTCTGTATCAGCTTGGACTTTCCCTGCATACTGCGGAAACTACCCTGAGGAGCCTTCACCAGCCCCTTACCGACAATATCTGTACAGAAAATTATGCAGTTTTTGATGATCTCACTCTGGAAATCATTCTCTCTTCTGTGTCTCGGAAAGACCGCGAAGAATTTTTCGGAAAAACCATTTATCAGCTGTCCCCGGATGAAAAGAATCTTCTGCGAGCTTATTTTTCCCTGGAAATGTCTCTGGCTGATGCCGCAGAGAAGCTTTTTCTCCACAAAAATACTCTTCAATATAAATTAAACCACATTTATAAAAAATGTGGTCTCAATCCCCGAAAATTCCGGGACGCTGTTCTGTTGTATCTGGCACTGGAGCTGGAATGAACCGGCCATTTCACTATCCTCTCACATGAAAGCCAAACTCCTCCTCCAGTGGAATTTCCCTCGCTTCAATCCCCTCGATCTCCACAAAGCTCTGCTGAGAAAGGCGTTCTACCATCTCCCGGATTTCTTCTCTGGTTCCCTGTACTTCCATTTCCACACGATCATCCCAGAGATTCCGTACCCAGCCGGTCAGTCCTATGGACTGTGCAATATAATAGGAGCGGTAACGAAAGCCTACTCCCTGTACTCTTCCTGAAAAATAAAAATGTTTCCGAATCTTTTCCATCTGGCACCTCATATTTTCTGTCTTAACTATTCTGTCTCTGTATCTCCACCCGAAATTCTCCCGCATCCGCCGCAGGAATATCATAACCAGATTATATAATATTTCTTTATAAATTGTAAAGTTATATCCTTCTATCTATTGGAAACTATAATCATCTGCGTTATAATGGTTTTTATCAGAATAAAAAGAAATTTTCTTTCTTTTGCAGAAAATATTTTCAACAAAATTTAACATCAGGAGGTAATGATCATGAATGAAAGCATCAAAAACCTGTTAGAGCGCAGAAGCATCCGCACCTACAAAAAAGAGCTTGTTCCGAAAGAAACTCTGGATACGATCCTGGAAGCAGGAAAATATTCCCCCAGCGGCATGGGACAGCAGAGCACTCTTATGGTAGTGACACAGGATCCGGAGCTGGTTGCAAGGCTTTCCAAAATGAACGCAGCTGTTATGGGCAGCACCTCAGATCCGTTCTACGGCGCCCCAACTGTAATCATTGTATTTTCCGACAGCAAAATGGGCACCTGTGTGGAAAACGGAAGTCTTGTGATGGGAAATCTCATGAATGCCGCACATGCTCTCGGCGTGGACTCCTGCTGGATTCACCGTGCAAGAGAAGTTTTTGACTCCGAGGAAGGAAAAGAGCTGAAGAAGCAGTGGGGTGTTCCGGAGGAATATATCGGCGTGGGCCACTGTGTTCTTGGATACCGTGACTGTGAGTATCCAACAGCCAAACCGCGTAAGGATGGTTTTGTGATCCGTGTGTGATCGGCTTGCAGAATAAAATTTCCACTGCCAAAAACTTTTAATGTAAATAAAAATCTGACAGATTCCTGCATGATACGCATCGCTACGTATCTGAGAATACACAGGGAAACAACCCTCCGGTATCATAAATACCAGAAGCTTTTCTCTTCTTCTCCGGCAGTGATCTGTCAGATTTTTTTCTCTTATTTCAGTGCTTTATCCTTATATCTGGAAATCTCCTCCAGATATTTTTTCCCAAGGGCACTGATGTTAACACCCTTTCTGGCAACATAACCGATCGTCATGATCTCATCGGAATCCAGCTTCACAGCACAATAATCGGAACCATTAAGATCCTCACAGATAATACCGGAGCATAAGGTATATCCATTCAGTCCTACCATCAGGTTCAGCATAGTAGCCCTGTCATCGGCTTTGATCAGCCGTTTGTATTCATAGGTGCTCAAAACCTCCTCAGCAAAATAAAAAGAGTTATTTCCTCCCTGTTCAAAGGACAGACACGGATATTCCTTCAGTTCTTCCAGCGTGATCTTCTCACGCTTCGCCAGAGGATGCCCCTTCCACATATAAACGTAGATCCGACAGTTGAGAAGTTCGTGAAACTCCAGACCATACTCGTGAAACATTTTTGTAAGTACCTTACGGTTAAAATCATTTACGTAGAGGATCCCGATCTCACTCTTGAAATTACGGACATCCTCGATGACCTGATGCGTCTTGGTCTCGTGGACCGCAAATTCGTACTCATCCATGCCGAATTGCTTTACAAGCTCCACAAAGGCATTAACTGCAAAGGTATAATGCTGCATGGAAACACTGAATTTTTTGCGTGACTGTTCCTTGGAAATATATTTGGCTTCCATCAGTTCGTACTGTTCCACCACCTGCCTTGCATACCCCAGAAATTCTTCGCCTGCAGGCGTTACGGCGATTCCTCGGTTCGTTCTTCGGAAGATCTCAACACCGGTTTCTGCTTCCAGCTCCCGGATTGCCGTGGAAAGACTGGGCTGAGAAATATAAAGGCTTTTTGCTGCCTCGTTCATAGATCCGGCTTTTGCAATTGCTATGGTATATCTGAGCTGTGCCAGAGTCATCTTTCTGCCTCCCCGTTTCTTGTTCCGGCTTTCTGTTCCTCTTCAGGCAGATCCGGCAACAAGCATCCTTTATCTTTTTATTTAAGGTAGTTCTTATCTACATATCCTTCTTTTCCAAGCTTCGGAACATATACATACCAGTAAGTACTGTCTTTCTTCTCAATGACTTCTACCGTATCTCCGTTATTCAGCTGGGCGATCTCATTGTCCTTGTCATACGCCTTTGTACTGCGCAGAGCCAGATAGCCGCTTTCCACTTTAACAGTCATGGATGGAGTTGTTGTACCTGAGCCTCCGGTAAGATAGTTCCTGTCAACATAACCGGTCTTATCCAGCTGCGGAACATATACATACCAGTACTGATCGTTGCTGGTGTCCTTCACCTGAACCGTGTCACCGGTATTCAGCTGTCCGATCTCATTGCTTTCATTATAGGCTGCCTTGTTGCGAAGGGCAAGATAACCAGTTTCTACTTTAACTGTCCACAGACCACTGTTGTAAATATACCGGTTATCCACATATCCGGATTTATCAAGCCCCGGAGCATATACGTACCAGTAAGTAGAATCACTGCTGTCCTTTACAAGAACGACATCTCCGGTATTCAGACGTCCGATCTCGTTACTGTCATTGTAAGCTGCGGTACTTCGAAGAGCCAGATAGCCTTTTTTTACCTTTACTGTCCAGGAATCGTTGGAAGCTGTGGCGTTCTCTTCTATCTGGATATAGTTTTTGTCCAGATATCCGGATTTATCCAGTCTTGGCACGTATGCATACCAGTAGGTAGCGTCCTTCCGATTTGTAACTTCCACAAGATCTCCTGTATTCAGCTGTCCGATCTCATTGCCTTTGTCAAAAGCCTTCTCACTCCGGAGAGCCAGGTATCCATCTGTGACTTTGACTTTAAAAGTGGTTCCTGCTGCTGCCTTTGCCTCCCGGATCGTCGCCGGAAAAGCTGCTGCCAGTATAAGTGTCAGAAGTACCAGCCTTTTTACTGCCTTTATATTGGACAGAAGAGTTCTTTTTCTCATATTATACGCCTCCTTTTCTTTTTTGGATCTTTCTCTGATCTGCGGCTCTCTCTGTTTTTTATTTACTGAGCAGACCGCACCGGAATTTATGGTAGTATTATATCATATTTTCAGCTGATAGCTGTAAGAATCACATCTCTTATTGTAGTCCAAAATGTTCTTTTCCGTAATGCAGGTATTGACACTTTTAATCAGCAGTGTTATATTACATATAGAACAGGATAAAAGTAATGCCCCCGGGATTTTTCCCGGGGAATTTTATACGCATACGTTCAATATATGACAGTCCGGGAGATCTGTCCTCTGAGAGGACAGATCGATCATCCGAGACGCTGCAGACTATAATATAAGGGAAGGTGAATACCATGGCAGTAAAAAGAGATTATTACGATGTTCTGGGCATTGACCGGAACGCAGATGAAAAAACAATAAAAAAAGCCTATCGTAAACTGGCTAAAAAATATCATCCGGATACAAACGCCGGTAATGCAGATGCCGCAGATAAATTTAAAGAAGTAAACGAAGCCTACGATGTCTTAAGTGATCCAAAGAAGAAAAAAATGTATGATCAGTTTGGTCATGCCGCATTTGAAGCAGGAGCTGATCCTGGAGCCGGCGCATGTGCCGGTGGATTCGGCGGATTCCAGGGTGGCAGCAATGGCAGCTATCAGGAATTTCATTTTAACGGTGAAAATATGGACGATATTTTTGGTGATATCTTCGGAAATATGTTCCACGGCAGTCACGGCGAAAGCCGCGGTTTCGGCAGCAATGGCACATATGAGCATTTCACTGGTAACGGTGGCGGCTTTCACAGTGGATTTGGCGGAAGTGGCTTTCACAGTGGCAACGGCTTCGGCGGATTCCATCAACAGGATTTTCCGCAAAAAGGCTCTGATGTGAAGGCCAGCATCAACGTTACCTTTGATGAGGCAGCTTTTGGTGCAGATAAAAGGATCTCTCTGTCCGGTCCGGACGGAAGCTCCGGTGCACCGCAGACACTTCAGATTCATATTCCGGCAGGTATTGATACCGGCAAGAGTATCCGTCTGAAAGGAAAAGGCATGCCCGGAACCGGCGGCGGTGAGCCTGGTGACCTCCTTCTGAAGGTTACCGTAGGAACACGTCCTGGCTATGAACGAAAGGGATCGGATGTTTATACCACCATTTCTATTCCTTACACAACCGCTGTTTTCGGCGGTGAAGCCACCGTTCCCACCCTTTACGGAAATGTTATCTGTAAGATCAGGGAAGGTATGCAGTCCGGTTCCAAGATCCGCCTGAGAGGAAAAGGCATTGTTTCCATGAAGAACCCTTCCGTCCGCGGTGATCAGTATGTAACCATTCAGATCCAGGTTCCTCAGGATCTGAATTATTCCGCAAAAGAGAAACTCCATGAATATGCAAGGGCCTGTGGACTGGAACGGAGTAATGCCACCGGATCACATGTAGCATAAAAGTTAAAATAAAAGAGTATCACAAAGCTCATCACTATCAATGAGTTCCTGTGATACTCTTTTTTGATTTTAAAGTAAGATCTGATATAGCTTATGACAGCGTCATATCTCCATCTTTCACCCATCCGAGCTTACGTACAAACATATTGATCAACGGGCAGAGAACTGCCGGGAGAATAAAAGAGATCAGAAAAAGTCCTGCCCAATCCATAGCTGTAACAGCTGTCTTGGTTCCTTCTGCAATATCATTCATCCATCCTGTATACACACCGATCTGACCTACAAAACCGCAGGTACCCATTCCTGAGGATACAGCAGTTCCGTTCATCTGAAGCCTGAACAAACAGGTTGCAATAGGTCCTGTGATAGCAGATGTTACGATCGGAGCAATCCAAATCCTTGGATTTCTGACAATATTACCCATCTGGAGCATGGAAGTTCCAATTCCCTGAGAGACAAGACCACCCCATTTGTTTTCCCTGAAGGACATGACCGCAAAACCTACCATCTGCGCACAGCAGCCCGCTACTGCAGCGCCGCCTGCCAGTCCGGTAAGTCCCAGAGCCGCGCAGATCGCAGCAGAAGAGATTGGCAGCGTCAGTGCGATTCCAACAAATACAGAAACCAGGATGCCCATAAAGAATGGCTGCAGATCTGTTGCCCACATGATCACGCTTCCTACCTTCATAGCAGCTTTTCCAAGGGCAGGTGCCCACCATGCGGAAAGACCTACGCCCACACCGATGGTTACAAGAGGCGTTACAAGGATATCGATCTTTGTTTCCTTTGAAACTGCCTTACCGATCTCAGCTGCAACAATGGCAACAAACAGTACAGCCAGAGGACCGCCTGCTCCGCCAAGTGCGTTGGAGGCAAATCCAACGGTGATCAGCGAAAACAATACCAGCGGCGGACAATGCAAGGCGTAACCGATGGCTACTGCCATGGCAGGGCCGCTCATGGCAGATGCCAGAGAACCTACTGTGTACTGGGTATCATTGACTGTGGCAACTGCCATAGTCAGAAACGGAATGTGAAACTGTGTGCCAATGGTGTTGATGATCGTACCGATCAGCAGGGAACAGAAAAGTCCCTGTGCCATAGCTCCCAGTGCATCGATACCATATCTCTTCAGAGAGATCTCAATATCCTTCCGTTTCAGAAATGCTTTGAATTTTTCCATTTTAAACTCTCTCCTTACCCTGATCCGCTTCCTGCCGGATCAGTTCCTTTATTTGCAAAAAGCCTCGCTTACTTTCTCAAGCTCCTCGCGGATGGAAATATGCTGCGGACATACTTCCTCACACTGTCCGCATTTTACACATTCATCTGCACGCTTTCTGCCATGACTGACTACCAGCCAGTCTTCCTGATGCGCTGCGGCGGCTTTATTTCCGTACAATGTCAGATAATTCATTGCTGTAAAAGAACCGGAAATTCCGATTTCCATCGGACAGACCTTTGCACAGTAGTTACAGGTTGTACATGGGATCAGAGGAATTTTGCTCATAGCCTCTCTTGCCTTATCAAGAGTCTCCTTCTCACTGCCAGTAAGGCCATTGAAATCCTTCATAAAGGAAAGGTTATCCTCCAGCTGTGCAACATTGCTCATTCCGGAAAGTACGGTGATCACGCCTTCCAGATTTGCCGCAAAACGGATCGCCCAGGATGCTGTAGATGCTTCCGGCTCTGCTTCCTTCAGAAGCTTTTCCACTGCTTCCGGCGGAGTTGCAAGCATGCCGCCTTTTACAGGTTCCATGATAATGACCGGTTTTCCATGTTTTCTGGCTACCTCGTAGCAGGCTCTTGACTGGATCGCCGGATTTTCCCAGTCTGCGTAATTGATCTGCAACTGTACAAATTCCATTTCCGGATGTGCAGTGAGAAGTGCATCCAGCTCCTCCGGTGTGGAGTGGAACGAAAATCCTGCATGTCTGATCAGACCGGCTTCCTTCTGTTCACAGATCCAGTCCCATAAACCGTACTCATCAAAATATTTTGTTCTGTGCTCTCCAAGATTGTGAAGAAGATAAAAGTCGAAATATCCTGCCTTTGTTCTCTCCAGAGATGTTTTAAACTGTGCAAGAGCTTCATCTCTTGTCTTACAGTTGATCCAGGCTGCCATCTTGGTGGCTAGCTGATATTTTTCTCTCGGATAACGCTCTACCAGCGCTTCGCGGATAGCATCTTCGCTTCCTGCATAAGCCCATGCTGTATCAAAATATGTAAATCCGGCTTCCATAAATTTATCCACCATGACTTTGGTCTGCTCCACATCGATCACACCTTCTGATTTCTGCGGAAGTCTCATAAGGCCAAAACCAAGTTTTTTGATCTCTTCACCTAAATATGCCATATCTTTCTCCCTTCTTATTACATACCGGAAAATTCCTCATATCATCTGATATATCACCGGATAAGCAATATTTCTGACACAGATATCTCCCGGACCGTTATATTTTTGCCGCAGAAAAACTGCGTTTCTCCTATTATAACGATATTTTTCCTGGCGGTAAACCTTTTTCTTTTACAAGTGTCAAGACAACGCCTGCATTACGTCTGAATTTTTGCAGAAAACAGAAAACAGTTGCCACACGTTTATCACACAACAACTGCCTTTTGTTTTACTGCTTCTGCATCTGTTTATTCTCTTTTCCATAAAGAAACGGCCTTGCCACTGTCCGGTTAAAAAACTCGATCAGTGGTCCCATAAAAAATGCGGTGACAAGGGTTCCGGCTCCTACAACCGCGCCCATGAAAAATCCGGCTGCAGTTGTGATCACATCCGTCCCGATCCTGCACATCCGGAAAGGAATCCGGGTCCTTTTATCCAGAATCAGTGCATAGGCATCATAGGCGGAAACTCCCATATCTGCTGTAAAATACAGCGCCGACGCAAAACACATCATTACAACAGCGATGCACATCAGAATCACTCTTATTCCAAATATCCTCTCCGGCAAATACCTGTCAAAAAGCTGCATTCCTTTTTCCACGATAATTCCCATAAAAAACAGATTCAGCACAGTTCCAAGTCCGATAAAATGCCGGTCCAGAAAAAACACTCCCAGCAGCATCAGTGCATTGATGGCAATATAAACATAACTGTATTTTATTCCTGCTAGATTCCACACACCCATGACAAAACAGGAATTGGGATCTGTCCCAAAATCGGATGCCTTGAAAATGGCCACACTGACACCCGCCAGAAAGATTCCGGCAAATGTCATGAGGATTCTTTTTACTGTTAATGAATTCATCTTTCTTCTTTACACCCCTGATCAAATATTTTAAACTGATATTATCTATAATCATGCATCGAAAGGAGGAAACTCCCATAGAAAACAAACAGGTTCTGAACCGCCAGACCTCATCAAAAGAACTTCATCTTATTTCCTGCGGCTGGGAAAAATGTACACCGGAACAGTCCTACGGCCCTGGTGTCCGGCGATATTACACCATCCATTTTGTGCTGAGCGGACAGGGATATTTCTATATGAACAACCGGAAATATACCTTGAAAGCCGGACAGTGCTTTTTCATTCCTCCTGTGACCAGCTCTCTCTACAAAGCAGAGCCTTCTGATCCCTGGACTTATATCTGGATCTGTTTCAATGGAGAAAATGCTCCCATACTTTGTGAACACTGTCATCTTACTGAAGAAACTCCGGTCCAGCAACTAAATTCGGTTCTTCCCTATCAGGAAACCATTCTTGAAATGATGACTCACCCGCAGCTGACGCCCTCCAGTGAAGCCTATATCCAGAGTGGTCTTTACCGGATCATCGCCATGCTGGAGGAAGAATTTCATGCTTCCTACACGACCATGGAATCCAATGAGAATTTTTACATCACACAGGCTGTTGATTACATCAAAAAAAGTCCGCTACAGAATATCACTGTGACAGATGTTGCTGACTATCTCCATATCAGCCGCAGCCACCTTTACGGACTTTTTAAAAAACATCTTGGAACCACACCCCAAGCATTCCTGACTTCAGCCAAGATCATCAACGCCCGGGAGCTTCTGACCATCACGGATATCCCTGTCTCCAACGTGGCGTTCTCCTGCGGATATCAAAATCCATTTGCCTTTTCCCGTGCCTTCAAAAAAGAAACCGGCATGACGCCACGGGAATACCGGGAAAAATATCATCATGCCGAGGATCTTCTGGATTGCTGAACCACTTTTCCTGATTTACGGAACAACTACCTTGGCATTATAGTATTCCACCGCAGCATCCATGGTCGGACCTTCGTTGTCAAACCAGTCATAAGTGATAGTTTCGCCGTTTTCTCCCCATACCTCCGGGCAGTCGATTTCTTCCCAGTCAAGCGGAACAAAATGCTCTTTCTGTTCTGATGCACGCAGCATGATCTGATGCAGCTCCTCAAATTCCCCCGGATTCAAAACTCCAGGTTTTGCGGATACAAACAGTGGTGTACCGCTCTTTGCAAGAACGTCTGCCCACTGACGATTTTTCTCCCATGGGATCATTCCGAAAATACCGACACAGTCTGCATCAATATGGTAAAACGTATTGTGCTGCGGAAGACGGAATGCCAGCGTATTTACGCCCATTCGTCTGGTACGCTCCCAGATACGTCCGCTGGTATCGTCACCGGTCCGGTTCAGATGCATCAGGCCTGCGCCGAGATGTCCGATGGTATTGCAGCCGATGATCACTGCGTTGTTGCTCCGGGAAGCATCATAAATCTCCTGATAAAGCATTTTTACAATTTCTGCGCTGGTTTTGGTCTGATCATAAAAATGCCATTTCTCCATGGAATTGTCTCTTAAATTCGCCTCAAATCCCCATTTCCCAAAGAGATCAAAGGTAGAAAAATCATGCTTGATCAGCGTGTATCCCCAATCACAGATCCTCTCGATATCTTTACGGATATATTCCAGTGCATCCGGGTGGGACGGATCGAGACAGTCATTATAGGAAATTCTCCACTCATCCGGGATATTCTCATCTTCATTAAGAAGCAGACGGACCCAGATACCCGGGCGGACACCTTTTTTCTTCAGCTTGTCTGCAAGACCTTTCATATCCGGAAATCTGTCATTGCCTTTTGTCCATGGTCCACCGTTGTATTCATCCAGGCGGTGATGCTCCTGCCAGCAGTCATCAATGACCATGAACGGAGGATTTTTTACACCTTCGGTCAGTTTCAGGATATAATCGGTATCACTTAAGATCTCCTCTTCGGAGCTGTCACCGTAAGCATAGTACCAGTTATTGCTTCCATATACCGGAAACTCTGGGAAGATCGGATCTGTACACATTTTTTCACAGAATTTCTGTGCAGTTTCAAAAGTATCTGCTCCTTCTGCTTCCATGCAGACGATCTGTGCGGCACACAGCTTTCTTCCTTTCAGCTGTACTCCTGTATTTCCGCAGCGAACATCCAGAAACAAAGTAATTCCTTTGGTATCCACCTGCCAGCAACACATAGCAGAAGGACGGACCTTTACGCCAAAGCAGAGAACCTTCTCAGAAAGCTTCGCCAGAAAATACCATGGCAGATAACGGTTTCCGCTCATTCCATGCCATTCCGCATCACCATAGGTACGTTCCCAGGCATCTCCCAGAAATCTGGCTGATTTCGGGATCTTATAGTTCCATCTCAGCTTCACACATCTCACTGCATCCTCGGATGTGACAAATATATCCTCATGTTCACCTGCGTCCTGAAATTCCACAGTAGTTGCACCGGCAGCTACTGTCGTCTGCCCTCCCTGGCACACAAGTCTCTCCTCTTCTGTTTCCACTGTTACATAATCCGGTACCCCAAGCTTAAAATCTGCATATTTTTTCTGCATTATTCTCTCCTCCTGTACTTTTTCATTTACATTTTGCTTTACCTACATACTCATGAATACTGTCTTTCTATCGTCTGTTCAACTCAGAAGAATGTACGAAAAATTTTTTTAATACATTTTGTCTATATGCCTTATTATATTGATTTTTTTGGTTTTTTCTATGCTTTAAAGTTATTATAACATTGCAGAATGTTCAATCTGCATAAGCTTTTCAGTCCTTGTCCGATCCGCTTTTTAATATAAGAACGTAAAGGGCTAAAGGCGGAAATTAGTTTTTCATTTTACGGAACACAAATTCTTCACAATTTTTTAGCACTCTCCTCTTGACTTTGCTAGCAACAGGTGTTATATTACATATAGAACAAAGAAGAAGATAAAAAAGAACTTCCAGATGTTCAGAATAAAACCAAACGATCACCACTGCGGAATAACCCGAAGTGGTAACTATATACCGGCAACAGTTGGATTTCTTGATCCACCGGAACGGCTTTTCAATTTGAAAGGAGAAATGACTTATGATGTTCCCGAGTGTATTTGGAGAAAACTTATTTGATGACTGGATGGATGATTTTGGATTCAGAGATAATTTCTTTAGCGGAAAGAACCCTCTTTATGGCAAACATGCAAAAAATATCATGAAAACTGATGTACGTGAAACAGATAAAGGCTATGAGCTGGATGTAGATCTTCCAGGATTTAAGAAAGATGAAGTACAGGTACAGCTGAAGGATGGTTATCTTACCATCTCCGCTGCCAAGGGTCTTGACAAAGACGAGGAAGACAAGAAAGGCAATTATATCCGCCGTGAACGTTATGCCGGCAGCACAAGCAGAAGCTTCTATGTTGGTAATGGTGTAAAAAACGAAGATGTCCATGCAAAATTTGAAAACGGTGTTCTGAGACTTTCTATTCCGAAAAAAGCAGCTGAAGAGATTGAAGCTGATAAATATGTATCTATTGAAGGCTGACATTGACTCACTCTCACAGGGGGAGGATCCATAGGGATTCTCCTCCTCTTTTTTTATACGCAATAATACATATGACACTCTCTTTCCAATTTACTACGTACTCACAAGTACTTTCACTCTATAGTAATGATCCTATTGTCAAAGTTTTCATGATATTGGATATTTTTTAACAAATATGCTTGATTTTTTGAATATTTTTTTATATATTTTACATTATATTATTTCATTTTTTTGAAATTAATGGTATAATATGCACAGCTAATCGGATATTTGCAATCCGCATTCGGTTAAATAAATCTGTTTCGTAATCCTTCAGGATAATTCTCCTGAACAACCACATAAAACACGATCACGACAGGAGGTTTTTATTATGGATCAGGACAACATCATAAAAATTTATGCACGCAATGACAACCGCATACAGCTTAAAATGATTCCGGGACACTTCGTAACATCCCAGTCCCATATCACACACTACCTGGATCTCACTACTATGAAATCCAGATGCGCTGAAGCACAGCGTATTGCATCCGCTCTCGCAGCAAATTACGAAGCATCCATTCCGGTAGACACCATCGTCTGCATGGACGGACTTGAAGTGATCGGTGCTTATCTCGCCGAAGAACTGACCAAAGCCGGCGTCCTTTCCATGAACGCACACCAGACCATCTACGTCATCACCCCCGAGTTCAACAGCACCGGGCAGATGATCTTCCGCGACAACTATGAACCAATGATCAATGGAAAAAACATCCTCATCCTAAATGGTTCCATCACCACCGGATCCACATTGAACCGAGCTATCGAAAGCGTTCTGTACTATGGCGGTAAGATCCGCGGCGTGGCAGCCATCTACAGCAGTGTAGACAGTGTAGCCACACTCCCTGTCCACTCTATCTTTCAGGCCAGAGACATCCCGGACTATCACTCCTACCGCTCTGACAACTGCCCACTGTGCAAAAAACGCCAGAGGATCGATGCTATTGTCAGCAGTTACGGATATTCTGTATTATAAGATTCAGATCAATCAACGAATCAACGAATCCCCCATGGATAGCAAAACCAGTGGGGGATTCTCTTTACCTTTTCTTATTATAATTGATATTCTCTGTACATGGCTTCACGCATTTCTTTATCTGTAACAACCTTCTGAATCTCATTACCACGATCATCAAGTATAAGCCTGTTGATCAGAACACTAAGTCGTTCTTCCCCCTGGGCCATTCCCTGGGCCATTCCCTGAGCCATTCCCTGAGCTATTCCCTGAGCCATTCCCTGAGCCATTCCCTGTTCTCGCCCCAGTGCTTCAGCCTGTTCTTTAGCTTCCGCCATCAGTCTTGCCCTTTTCTCAGATTCCAGTTCCAGAACATGTCCACCCATAATCTCACCTATTCCTTTCCGGACTTTCTCCTCATTTCTGAAAATATGATCAGATATCCGAGTTATCAGTCCAATCAGATCACTGAACAGTTCAGACCTTCCAGATTCAGTGATCTCTACCTCCAGTTTACTCCGGATCACTTCATATTCATTCAGTAATTCCTGAAAAAGTTGTGGATTCTCACTCATCTCATGCCCTCTTTTTTCATATCGCATGATATAAAAAGGAAGCAGCATAAGAAGACTCTTTTCAAATATCTTATCTTTTGTATAATTCTCTACTTTAATGGCAGGCACTCTGTACAAATGACATCCCCCATCCGGAAAAACCACATCCACTTCCAGAAAATCCGGCGTATTCCTACTATTTCTCAGATACAACACACAAGAACGTGGAAACTCCATCCGATACCTCCGTCCCTGCTTTCTGGCAAACTCAACAGCAGTTGCAAAATCATACTCTATCATCCGTACAGCCATTGTCGTGTCATCCGTACTCTGACATTCTATATGATAAATCCTGTTTCCGATCAACAGCCGCGAATCCGTAATAATCTCACCATCCACCCGCTGATACTCATTACGCAGCTGCACAATCTCCACATCAGCCGGGTATGATGTATGAAAAACATCATTGATCAAAGGCACGACCAGAAACGTCATTTTCTCCATCATAGTACGAAAAACATCATCAAAAATCGTATTATCTCTCAAACAATACTCCTTCTGGTATATACAATTATACCATCAACCAAACACTTCAGAAACCCTGTATACAGTTTTTATAAATATTTTTGAAAAAACGCTTCAGACATTGAAGCAAAAAGAAACCAAATAAATGGATAGATCTTATAAGATATACAAATCATACCACACATCCCACCACAACACCACAAAAACCCATCTCCAAATTTCGACACCACCTTCCAGCGTCCAGCAACGCACCGACGCTCACAACCTCCCTGACAAACACATAGAATCTCAAGCTTCCAAACTACAGGCGTCCAGCAATGCGCCGACGCTCACAACCTCCCCTCCAAACCACAAGGAAACTCAGCCTTTCCTCCCAGCCATCCAGCGCAGCGCTGATGGCTCATCCAACTCCCGTCAGACCACTCTATCCCTCCCACCATGACCGCACAGTGTGAGGTTTGCAGCAGAAGTCCGTCCGTGTCATCTTGCCCCAACCAAACACCTGTGCTATAATCAAACTAATTAAAAAACCGAGGTAAACCACACATGAACAAAAAAGAAATCGCAGAAATAAAAAAACAATTCACCCCTGACCGCTGCTCCATCACCCGCATCTGCGGCTGCTACGTAGACGGTGAAAAAAACAAAAAAACCGAACTCAAAGAAGCCTTCTTATCCTTATCAGAGGAAGAAACCTTCAAATACTTCGACATCTTCCGAAAAACCCTCACCGGCACCATCGGAAAAAACCTCATCAACATGGAATTTCCTCTGGATCAGGAAACCGAAGGCGGAACCCAAAACTTCCTCATGAAACTCCGCAAAAGCAAACTCACCGACGACACCCTCACCGAAGCCTTCTACGACAGAATCATAGAAAACTACGACTACGGTGAAAACTACTACATCATCCTCATCCACGCAGTCTACGACATCCCCGGCAAATCCTCCGACGGTGCCGAAATGTTCGACGCTTCCGATGAGATCTACGATCACATCCTCTGCAGTATCTGCCCGGTCAAGCTCTCCAAAGCAGGCCTGCATTACAATGCAGAGACAAACAATATTGAAGACCGTATCCGGGACTGGCTGGTAGAAATGCCTGACTGGGGCTTCCTTTTCCCACAGTTCAACGACCGCAGTACCGATATCCACGGACTTCTCTACTACACCAAAAACGCCGAAAATCTCCGCTCCACCATGATGGAAGAAGTCTTCGGCTGCACCACACCACTATCTGCCGGAACCCAGCGTGACTCCTTCAATGCTCTGGTGGAAGAAACCCTTGGTGATGACTGTGCCTATGACACAGTCCTTGAGATCCACGAAAAGCTTAACGATCTCATCGAATCCCAGAAGGACGAACCGGAACCTGTTGTCCTCACCAAATCCGAAGTCAAACGTCTCTTCGAAGAATGCGGCGTAGAAGACGAAAAGCTCCAGAACTTCGATGAACAGTATGAGCTTGCCGCAGGAGAAAAATCAGCTCTGGTAGCATCCAACATCACCAACACCCGGAAATTCGAGATCAAAACCCCTGACGTGGTGATCCACGTAGCACCGGACCGGGCAGAACTGGTAGAAACCCGCATCATCGATGGTCGAAAATGCCTTGTGATCCCCATGGAAAGTGAAATAGAACTCAACGGCATCCGTGTCAGCACACTGAACTCTGTTGAAGATACATCCGCAGAACCGCTTCCTGTTAATGATATTACTGACATTGATAACAGTAACACCGAAGAAGAAATCCCATTTTAAAGGAGACCTTATGAACGATAAAAAAATCCTGTTCTTCGACATAGACGGCACACTGCTTACGCCTCACCCCTTCAGGGTTCCGGAGAGCACCAGCCGCGCCCTCACAAAAGCCCATGAAAACGGTCATCTTCTTTTCATCAACACCGGCCGCACCAAAGTAATGATGCCCTCTGCACTCTCAGAGCTTCATTTCGATGGCTATATATACGGCTGTGGAACCCACATTTACATGGACAACAAATTGCTTTTTTTCCGCACAGTCCCAAATCTTCTGTGCAAGGAAACCGTAGACCTTCTCCGCAAATGCAAGATCGAGGCAATTTTTGAATCCAACACTGAGATCCTGTATGATGGCGCATCTCCGGCCCAGTCCGAATTCGGAGTCAAAATGCGAAAAGAAATTCCAATGGTCGACATCACGAAATTCAATCGGGAGGATGCCTGCACTTACTCCTATGACAAATTCCTGGTACATATGCTGCCGGATTCCGATGTCGAAAAATTCCGCAGCTTCTGTAATGATCATTACACCTATTTTGATCACGGAGACGGAATCTGGGAAGTCACACAAAAGGGTACCAGCAAAGCCACAGGCATGGAATTTCTCCTGGACCGCCTTTCCATCCCCAAGGAAAACTGCTATGCATTCGGAGACAGTCCCAACGACCTTCCCATGCTGAAAGCTGCCGGAGTCAGCGTTGCTATGGGAAATGCTTACGGAGGCATCGAAAAGCACTGCACATACCAGACAAGCGCAGTCGACAGGGACGGGATTCTTCACGCACTGGAGCATCTCGATCTGATCTGATGATCCATAAAGCAGGCATGAGCATTACAAAAAACGAGCCGTGTACGATAAACCCGTACACGGCTCGTTATCTTTTCTCTTATCATTCCATTGTAAACATTGTATCTTATTTCTCAGCTTCCGGTGTAGCAGCTGCCTCAGATTCTGTACTGTCTGCAGTCTCCTCATCAGCCTTTGCAGAATCTCCCTCTGTCTCCGGTGTCTCGGTCACATCGGTCTGCTCCTCAGCTGCCGGTGTCTCAGTTGCCTCAGCCGCTGCAGAATCTGCTGTCGGTGTCTCAGTTACATCCGGGTCCGGTGTCGGAGTTGGAGTCTGGATCGTAAAGCTGTGATTATCTGTGATCTTGATCTTCTTGATCAGTTTTATCTCTTCTTTGATATCTGCTTTCTTCTTCCAGCCATCTGTTGTATCATTATAGAAATCATCCTTCTTGGTGTTTGTCAGAGACTCTTTCTTACTCTCTGTTGCAGTTTCATCGTTTTTGGAATCCAGTCTCACAACATACCATACGGAATCTGTCTTTATGATCTCCTCGTTCAGTGCACCCTCATCCAGCTTTCTTAAAGCGGTACGAACCTCATCCGGATAAGTAGTTCCGTTGGCAGCACTGTCATCACCTTCCTCATAGGTAGGGCATGTTCCGGTTGTTGCGGTCATATCCTCAGAGATCTCATCTCCAAGAGTATTGAAATCTGCAGCCGGATCCTCTTTAACCTTGTCATAGAACTTCTGAAGATTCTCTTTATTCTTCTTGATATCATCATCGGAAAGATCATCTCCGCTGACCTTTGCACTTGCATAGCTGAAGGACATCTGCTGATATTCTTTCTCATCCAGCTTCACGTCCGCTTTGGCTTCAATGGCATCCTTCATCTTCACATCGTATGTTTCAAGCTCGAGGAAAGTCTTTACCATATCTTCATCAACCGCAAGCTCTGCAATTGTCTCATCAGAATTGGCAGCCATGAAGTTCTTGGCAGCTTCCGCAAGAGCCTTCTGCTCATCATCTGTGATTTCAACATCATACTCGGAAGCGTGTTCTTTCTCCAGACACATCTTTTCAACAGTTTCAACAGAAGTTGTTACCGCATTTTCACCGTAAGTCTCATCGGAATCATCATCCATTTTGGTACTCCAGATAGACATATCGCTTCCGCCGCCAAGATACATCTTGTACATTGCCTCAGCCTGTGCCTGCTGCATACGTGCTGCCAGACTTACAACGCCAAGCGGGATTTCCTGCTTATTGACTGTCACTGCGATCTTTGTACCATCGAGTTTTTTATTTCCGCAGCCTGCCATCATTCCTGCCGCTGTAACGCAGACAAGAGCAGTAACTGCCGCTTTCTTTACTGAATTTCTCATTTCATCCTCCATCTATCCGTCCATAAGAATCACGGTCCGGCTCTTATTCCATAATACTTGATTATAAACGTTTTCACCTTTAAGAGCAAGGAATTTCACGAACTTACACGACATTTCACAAATTATCCACAAGTCTTTCCGGGAAAATATCCGATATCCACAAACCGGATGTTTTTTCCCGTGAATAACCCTAAGCTTAGCTGATTCTTCCCTTTACTCCAGTGGCTCTGCCAGTTTTGCCAACTCCCCCGCAAACTTCATCAGCTCTTCGATCAGTCTTCCCTGTGGTGTCAGGATAAATTTCGGCTCATGATCAGCCTTAAACTGCAAACCTCTCCGGTACTGCGCCATAATAGCCGGGATACCTGCGGGATCCAGCTTGGCCTTTTCATAGAGCGTGATCCGGACATCTTTTCCAAGCTGCTTGATCTCCGTCACATATCCCTGATGGGCAAGAGCCTTCAGCCTTGCAATGGCAAGAAGGTTCAACACAGCTTTTGTCGGCTCGCCAAAACGGTCGATCAGCTCCTCCAGCATATCGTCATATTCCTGCTGGCTTTCAATACCGGCAATACGCTTATAAATATCCAGCTTCTGGAACTCGTTGCCGATATAGGAATCCGGGATAAACGCATCGATGTTGAGATCAATGGTCGTCTCAAAATCATCCATAGTCCGGATTCCCTTTGCCTCCTTGACAGCCTCACTGAGCATCTTGCAGTAAAGGTCATAACCAACTGCGTTCATATGCCCGTGCTGCTGAGCACCAAGAAGATTTCCTGCTCCACGAAGTTCCAGATCCTTCATAGCTATCTTAAAACCGCTTCCAAGGTCTGAATACTCCCGCATGGCGCTAAGCCGTTTCTCCGCGGTCTCCTGGAGCATCTTGTTTTTGGTATACATCAGGAATGCATAAGCAGTCCTGTTGGAACGTCCTACACGCCCACGGAGCTGATAAAGCTGGGAAAGGCCATATCTGTCCGAATCATGGATGATCATAGTGTTTACGTTGGAAATATCCAGTCCTGTCTCAATAATAGTGGTGGAAACCAGTACATCCACATCTCCGTTGATAAAATCATACATTACCTGCTCCAGTTCCCTCTGACTCATCTGTCCATGTGCAAAATCCACTCTGGCCTCCGGCACAAGTCTGGATATCCGAAGGGCTACTTCGGCAATGTCATTGACTCGATTATATACGTAATACACCTGTCCACCCCGGCGAAGCTCCCTGCGGATAGCTTCCCGAACAGTCTCCTCATCGTACTCCATAACGTATGTCTGGATCGGCACACGATCCATCGGCGGCTCTTCCAGAACGCTCATATCACGGATACCGATGAGACTCATATGAAGAGTTCTCGGAATCGGCGTTGCCGTCAGCGTCAGTACATCCACATCTTTTTTCATCTGCTTGATCTTCTCCTTGTGAGTAACACCGAAGCGCTGCTCCTCATCAATGATCAGAAGTCCAAGATTTTTAAATTCCACATCTTTTGAAAGAACTCTGTGGGTGCCGATCACAATATCTACCTGTCCCTTTTTGATCCCTTCGATGGTCTTTTTCTGCTGGGCAGATGTCCGGAAACGGCAGAGAAGCTCCACCTTCACCGGAAATTCTTTCATACGCTGTACAAAGGTATTGTAATGCTGCTGGGCAAGAATGGTAGTAGGGACCAGATAAACCACCTGCCGGCTTTCCTGTACTGCCTTAAACGCAGCTCTTAAAGCAACCTCCGTCTTTCCGTAACCAACGTCACCACACACAAGACGATCCATGATCCTGGTGCTTTCCATATCTCTCTTGGTATCCTCAATGGCTGCCAGCTGATCCTCTGTCTCCTCATAGGGAAACATCTCCTCAAATTCCTTCTGCCATACGGTATCCGGTCCGCAGACATACCCCTCTTTCTCCTGGCGTACTGCATAAAGCTCAACCAGCTCTTTTGCGATATTTTTTACTGCACCCTTAACACGGCTCTTGGTCTTATTCCACTCCTGACCGCCAAGCTTGTTCAGCTTGGGCGTTTTTGCATTTTCGGAGGATCCTGAATATTTCTGCAAAGCATCCAGCTGGGTTGCCAGGATATAGAGATTACTGCCGCCCCGGTATTCGATCTTGATGTAATCCTTCACAACACGGTCAACCTCTACCTTTTCGATTCCACGGTAAATACCCAGTCCGTGCTTTTCATGAACAACAAGATCACCAATGGAAAGCTCTGCAAAATCCTGGATCCTGTTTCCGCTGTACTTTTTCTTTTTTTTGCGCTTTTTCTGCTCTTTGCCGAAAATATCGGTTTCCGTCATCACTGCAAATTTGATCAGCGGATACTGGAAGCCACGTCTTGCGTGACCATAGACCACCATGATCTCCCCGGGGCTAATGATACGATCCATGTCCTGGCTGTAAAAAGCATTCAGTCCTTCCTCTGAAAGATCCTTTGCCAGACGCTCCGCCCTGGTCCTGGAACCGGAGAGCAATGCGATCCGGTATCCCTGACTCTTATACTGAAGGAGATCCTTTACCAGAAGTTCAAAGCTGCTGTTATAAGAATCTACAGACTTCACCGTAAGATCAAATTCCTCATTGATCTTCCATCCGGAACGTCTGGGAGAAAGTGCGGATACAGCCACACAATTCCATCTGTTCAGCTTCTTCTGCAGTTCCTGAAAGCCACATAGCCACTGCTCCGGAAGATTTGCCTCGCCTTTTTCCTCTCTGTGCATACGACTCTGACGGTACTCTTCCTCCACACCCTCGCCGTTTTCTGCCAGGTGGTTCAGTTCATCCAGAAACACCAGTGTTTTTTCTTCCGGAAAATAATCCAGAAAGGATACCATATCTTCTCCGTCCATCTTTTCTGCGGCCGGATAAATCGTAATTTCATCTACATTTTCCAAAGATCTCTGACTTTCCGCATCAAAGCTCCGGATAGAATCCACCTCATCATCCCACAGTTCGATACGCCAGGGATTATCCTCTGTCAGCGGATAGATATCAATGATTCCTCCACGCACAGAAAACTGCCCCGGAAGCTCTACCTGACCAGTGCGTTCATACCCTAGCTCTACCAGCTCTTCCTTCAGCTGATCCAGATCGATCACACTGTCACTTTTAAAATGAAGAAGTCTGCTTCTGATCTTTTCCAGCGGCATCAGGAAATCCATACATCCGTCAATGCTGGTAACAACGGTCACTTCTTCCTGTTCCAGAAGTGCCCGGATCACACGCATCCGCTGCCGGATCAGAAGATTTCCGTGAATATCTGCCTGAAAAAACAGAAGATCCTTTGCCGGATAAAAATATACATTTTTGTCATAGAATCGGTAATCCTCATAGATTTCCTTTGCGTTGCGCTCATCATCCGCAAGGATCAGATGATATGGAAAAAGCCCGGAAAGTCCATACATCAGATGGACCTTCTGGGACTCCATGCATCCGGAAACATTAAGAATTCCGCAGTTTGCGCCACAGCGCTTTTTTATTTCCTCAAACTCTGCAAGACCCTGCAGAGGATGCAAAAATGCTTCCATACAAACCTCAATTCTTAGGCTTTTTCCTGTTATATTTATTCATCGCCGCATCTACGCCCTCGGACAGGATCATCTCCACAGCCTCTGCCGCATCATTGATCCCTTCATCCACAAGCTTGCGGTCACTGTCCGAAAAATGACCCAGCACAAAATCTGCCAGATCCCAGTCTTTCGGTTTTGCACCGACACCAACACGGATGCGGATAAATTTTTCAGTTCCAAGGCGGCGGATGATATCCTTGATCCCGTTATGTCCGCCTGCACTGCCCTTTTTGCGGATACGAAGCTGCCCAGGCTCCAGATCGATATCATCGTAGATCACGATCAGCTCTGTCTCCGGATCGATCTTGAAATAGCCGGACATCTCCTGGATCGGACCGCCGCTTAAATTCATATAGGAAAGCGGTTTCATCAGAATAGCTTTTTCACCGCCGATGATACCTTTTCCATACATGGCATTAAATTTTACGCCACCCTGCGGGATATTATGCTTCTCCACAAGACAGTCAACGGTGTCAAAGCCCATGTTGTGGCGTGTAGCCTCATACTGCTTTCCCGGATTTCCCAAACCTGCAATTAAATACATAAAAACTCCTCAGCTGTAATTTACCTGTTTCAACGCCAGGCCTTCTTATGCCTTAAGACATACAAATGCTCTAATCGTATCAGTTGAAATATACCATCTCATCAGCAAGTGGCTCACAAACTTCCACATGCTCTGCGTAAAGTACGATTCCCTCTCCCTGATATTCCATTCTCTTCTCAAACGCAACCTTCGCAGTAACATCCACCCACTGGCCTTCTGCGATCTTCGGAGCAAAAGCGCTCTTGCAGATGTAACCAAGGAATGTGGTATCATCTGCACAGCATGTCATGGCTGTTCTTCCGGGAACAAAGAATTTGCTTCCCATTCCACGCGGCTTCAGGGCACGTGCTTTAAAGTGAACGGTTTTTCCGACATAGCGGTCCGGATGATCCATGGAATCCACAAACCAGATACCATAATCCTCCGGAAGGATATCGATCACCGGCGCGTCAATATCAAATGGCATCTCATCCTCAAAAAGATCACCAAGCTCGCCCTCTTCATCCTCAAAGATGATCTCCGCACGCTGGTTCACCACCTTGATGCTTCTTCTGTAAGAAGGAAGCGGATCGTTCTCCTGGCAGCGGTTAAAGATAACCATATCCGCATTGCGGACCATGTCCATAAAAAGGGACTTCATATTCGCCATATAGACTTGGAATGTGCTTGCATCCACACAGGTGATATGCTGCTCCACGCCCCAACCTTCCGGTTTTTCCATTTCTTCGAATTTACTTACCAGCCACATGCCATTATACTCAATGATCACCCGCTCCGGCTGATGCAGGATCTCCATTGCCGCAAGTCGTTCCGGTGTAAGCTCTTCCTCACTGTCAATGCTCTCCACAACGGTATTGCACTGTTTCAGTGCTTCCTCATCATATTCTTCCTCACCCTCTTCACAAAGGATCAGCAGTGTTTTTCCATCGATCTGAAAGTAATCCTGCTGCAGGGTAAAGCTCAGGAAAGAGGTCTTGCCGCTTTCCAGAAAACCTGTGATCAGATAAACGGGTACTCTGGTCTCTTCCATAAATCCATCCTATCAGATATTGTACGATTTAATGTACAGTATCTGTTTCCTTTCTGTAACAATCTATATCTGTATTCCGCTTTGGCTTTGCGTCAAAACGGACATTTATTTTATCATATGCTTTATGCGATCCCGAAAAGCTCCTCCAGTGCATGCTCGTCAAGCTTAGAACCGATCACGCACAGACGGCCTGTATATTCCGGTGCACCCTCACGGATCTCAGTTTCTTCCGGAACCATATCAAAATAGATCCATGTTCCGTCTTCTGCCGGAAGCATTCCCTTTGCACGGAGGATGATACCGTATTTATCAGACTCGGAAAGTGCCTCAAGGATCTTCTCAAGTCCCTCACGTGTATATTTTTTAATAGTCTCACGGCCCCAGCTTGTGAAGACCTCATCTGCATGATGATGGTGGTGGTCATGTCCACATCCACACTCTCCGTCGTGGTGATGGTGATGCTCATGCTCTTCATGATCATGGCCGCAGCCGCACTCTCCGTTGTGGTGATGGTGATGCTCATGCTCTTCATGATCATGGCCACAGCCGCACTCTCCGTCATGGTGATGATGCTCATGCTCTTCATGATCATGGCCACAGCCGCACTCTCCGTCGTGGTGATGGTGATGCTCATGCTCTTCATGATCATGGCCACAGCCACACTCTCCGTCGTGGTGATGATGATGCTCATGCTCCTCCTCAAGCATCTCCTGCTCCAGGGATACCGGATGCTCCATAACCTCTACCAGCTTCTTACCGTCAAGATTCTCGATCGGAGTTGTAATGATAGCAGCATCCTTATTCAGGCTGCGGAGAAGCTCCAGGGACTCCTGAACCTTTTTCTCACTTGCAATATCGGTACGGCTCATGATGATAGCACCTGCATACTGGATCTGATTATCAAAGAACTCACCGAAGTTCTTCATATACATTTTGCATTTTTTTGCATCAACAACAGTTGTATAGCTGTTCAGTTTAATGTCAACCTCGTCCTGAACACCCTGTACAGCCTTGATAACATCAGAAAGCTTACCAACTCCTGACGGCTCGATCAGGATCCTGTCCGGATCATATTTGGTAACAACCTCTTTCAGAGAGGTTCCGAAATCTCCTACCAGAGAGCAGCAGATACATCCGGAGTTCATCTCACGGATCTGGATCCCTGCCTCTTTCAGGAAGCCGCCGTCAATACCGATCTCACCGAACTCGTTCTCGATCAGAACTACTTGCTCACCCTGAAATCCGTCCTTCAGAAGCTTTTTGATCAGAGTTGTTTTTCCGGCGCCAAGGAAACCGGAGATAATATCAATTTTAACCATTTTGTATACACTCCTTTTAACGTAGTTTGACCAGGAAGTATTATACCCCCTGGTTGTATCCTGTTATGCTCATGATGACAGAGAAAAAAATACCTGTTTCTGTATCTGCTGTCATTATATCCATTTTACAAAACAGACATTCCTATTCTGCTTTATATTCAGATTAATAGAGGGATGTGAAAAGCTCACATCCCTGAAAATCGTTCTTCCTATCAGCCGTTGATCATAAAGCTCATAAGCTTGTCGATATCCTCTTTCTCTGCTGCAACGATCTCAAGCTCCGGGATCTCACCGCCGGAAAAGATGTTTGCAAGAGATACATACTGGGAAAGCTTGGATTTCAGGTTCAGTCTGTCTCCCTCTCCTGTTACAAGCTCTACTCTGCCCTTGCAGCTGTCAATTACCTCAAAAAATTTATCAATATCTGTAATATGTGTTACTTTCATTTTAAAAATCTCCTTTCTTATTAAAGGGCTGTTCTTAACTCTTTCCGTTAGATTATACCCCAGTGTTTTTAAAAAAGCAATCCCTGCCGGGCAAAAACACTTCACAGATATTCTCTGAGGATCTATATATATTTCGTCATATTTCTTTAATTTCAACGGTACAGTCTTTTCTTCCTTTGTTCCATTTCATGAGATAAACCTTAAATCCCAGAGAATCTCTGGCAATGGTAAACGGTTCTTCCCTGAGTATTTCGGATCCGATGCCCTGCTCGTTCAGCTCTGCCTGCTTTGCCCTGGCTTTTTCCGTAAGAACTCTAAGCTCTTCATCGGCTTCTTTTCCAAAAGAACGATTCCCATATCCGGATGAAGCTTCCCGCAGCTTTTCAGAAAGGCACATCGTTACCTGGATGTGTTTTGTACGGTGAAGCATTCCTGCCAGTTTCCGTGCTACCCATTTAAACGGAAGTTTCCGGTAAATTTCAAGCCACCTGACAAAGGTACGGTCTCCTGCCTGCCTTGCGATCTCTCCCATTACCTCAAATGCCTTTTCCGAGGGAATCCACGGATTTTCCCTGGGAACAATATACTTTTCCGGAACAGCCGGATAACAGCAGTAATTCAATGGCGGAAATTCCACCAGTGCAGAAAGCTTCTCCTCCAGAGCGTTGCAGCTGTCCCCGCCTATATAATCATATTTGTCGCGGAGGATCGCCAGGCGATATTCCAGCTGCCGTAAATATTCATACCCTTCTACCCAGAAATGACCGATCCGGCTGTAATCGTAGAGATATTTTTCCAGAGACAGAGTTTCAAAAAACAAAGTCACCGCCGAATCATCCTGGTGGACCACAAGGATATATTCTCTCCCCTGCCGGCTTAAATCTGCCAGGATCTCGCCCTCGTAATCCGGTTTGTATACACCTGTCATACGGGCATTTCCAAAAACAAGAAAACTTTCTACCGCATCATTCATAAGATACACAAGACGGATTTCGCCGTTTTTTACATAAGAATCCACTCTGTACATATTGTCATCGGACTTTTCCGCAATTGCTTCCGAAAAAGCACTCTCTGAAGCTGCTTTCTGATCCTGCAGATTTTTCTCATCATTCACTGCCACCAGTTCAAACTGATCTTCTCCAAGCAGCTCTGCTAGCTTCTGAAAGGTATCTGGCAGCTCTTCAAATGCCTTCTCTGAGACATATCTCTCCGGTGCTGTTTTTCCTGCAGTATTATTTCCAGTATCCATCAATTACCTCTTTATTCAGTTTCTCCCCAATAACGATCATGATCTCCTGTCCCAGCTTTGCCGGCCGGATGCAGATCTCATGGCGGGTAGCATTCAGCTCCAGCCACTGTCCATCTTCTTTTCTGAGAAAACCTTTTACGCGAAAAACATCTCCGCAGGATGGATCATTCAGGAGCCTTTCTGCAGTTTCATAGAGTTTCTCCTCGCTTTTATGAACGTTCATAAAAAACAGAGAATCAAATCCACCGCCTTCCGCATAGGATTCCTTCACATAAGCTTCTGATACATACCCGCAATTCAGGATCTTTTCCAGGTCTGTGTCTGTGAGCTCATCCCAGTTTCCGGTGAGGATCTCACTGTCCAGACGGCGCCTGCACTGGATCTGGCCAAGTGCACGGTTGAGATGCTCTTTTGTGCTGCTGATCTCTTCCACCGTGGCTTCCTGGCTCCTGCTCAGTAATACATAGCCTGCATCTGCCACCTCGGAAGCCAGCAGATAATCCGCTTCCGCAGAAAGATCCTCTGCCAGCTTCGCATCCACAATGGCGATCACATTTCCGATCTCATACCATTTATCCAACGGTTCCTCATGGAGGGCGTCAAAGAACTCATCCACATCAAAGATTCCGGATGGTTCTACGATGACACGGTCGTAACCGCACATTCCCATGGCGATCAGCTTTGTCTTAAATCGCCGTCTGTGACAGTCCGCATCACAGCCCCCGGAAACCATCTCCAGCTCACAGTTGTCTCCCATCAGATCCTGAAGCAGCATCATATCCACATTCACTGCCCCGAAATCATTTTCCAGGATCCCGATGTTCATGCCTTTTTTCAGAAGATAGGAGGCATATTTTTTTATAAATGTTGTCTTTCCGGATCCGAGAAATCCGGTTATCAGATCGATCTTTATCATATTTCTTCCTTTATCTTATCAACTCTCCGGAGCATACAGTAAAATAAATGCAAATATATGCTTTACTTATGTTCCGGTCATATTTCAATAATCTCCTGCCCGACAAATGCCGGACTGCTATCAGTATATAATCTTTTTTCCGCAAAGAAAAGAGGCGGTCCTGAAAAATCCTCTCAGAACTGCCTCTTTCCGGCTATTTTATCTTTTTATAAACATATATGAAGATTACTTTGTAAACAGATCTACCAGATCCTGACCATCATTATAGCCCTGTTTTTTCAGTTCCTGAACAAACCAGTCATCTACACCGTCTACTGCTTTCTTAAAGGAATCGATATCCATGTCCTTTTTCTCTGTGAAGGTCACACCGTTGCTCTTCTCCCAGCGGCTCATGATCTCCTCGTCGCCGGAACGGTTGATATAACGCTCATACTCAACAGCCTTCTGGCCTGCCTCATCAACAACCTGCTGCTGTTCCGGTGTCAGGCTGTCATAGATATCCTGGTTGATACAGAAGAACAGACAATCATAGATTGCATCCCACATGGAGCAGTACGGCTGTACCTCCTGTACACTGGCTGCGTCGATCGCAGGCAACGGGTTCTCCTCACCCTCTACCGTATTCTGCTGAAGTGCTGTGTATGTCTCAGACCAGTTCATATTTGTGGCATCTGCCCCCCATCTCTTATAGCATTCCATAAGAAGGTTGGAACCGGCCACACGAACCTTCAGGTTCTTCATGTCGTCTACTGTTTTTACTTCATGCTTGCTGTTTGTCAGCTCACGGAAACCGTTCTCTGCGATTCCCATACAATGAAGTCCGTACTCACCAAGGATCTCTTTCAGCTTTTCTCCGGCCTCACCGTCAAATTTTGCATCTGCGTCATCGTAAGAATCATAGATAAACGGCAGGGATACTACATTGAATCTCGGGTCAAATGCAGAGTAGATCAGATTGGAATGCATGGAGATCTGTACCGGGTCTCCGTTCATCAATGCCTGGATTCCCTCGGACTGATTTCCGTTTGTCAGCTGATCCGCTGCGTAAATATTAACCTTGACTTTTCCGCCGGTTGCTTTTTCCATAAGCTCACCAAACTTACGTCCTCCGTCAGCCCAGGTACTTGTTTCAGTTGTAGAGCATGCGAAGTTCCATGTCATCTCCGGCCAGTCAAGATCACTGTAATCCGTGATAGTATTAAAGGAATCACTTCCGTCTCCGGAATCCTTGGAACTCTGGCTTTCTGTGTCAGAAGACTGGTCTCCTGTATAGGAGTCCTCTTTTGCAAGAGCCTTCGGAAGAGCTGTGGAAACAGCCGGAATATAAGTGATGATCAGAAGAACTGCAACGGATGCAGCGATCATCGGCATAACTGCTCTGGAGATCTGCTGAAGAGTAACCTCCAGACCTTTTTTGATCTTGATACTGATGGCAACGAAAAGATTTACACCTACCGGAGGTGTTACCTGTCCGATTGCAAGGTTAACTGTTGCCATAACACCGAATGCTACCACATCATAGCCCAGAGCCTTACATACCGGAAGCATGATCGGTACAAAAATGTACATCGCAGAGTTTGCATCAATGAAGCATCCTGCGATCAGGAAAATGATGTTTACGATCAGAAGGAAGGTAACCTGATTATGTGCAATGCCGGCAAGAAGCTCAGATGCCGCATTTGCAATACCAAACTTGGTACATACAAAAGAGAACAGGGAAGCACTCGCTACGATCAGCATGATTCCACCGGTTGTCTTTGCAGAATCCACAAGAATGTCAAACAGATCTTTTAGCTTAACCTCACGGTAGATCACCATACCAACAAACAGACCGTAAACAACAGATACGGCTGCAGCCTCAGTTGGTGTAAAGATACCGCCGTAAATTCCTCCGAGGATGATAACCGGCATCAGGAATCCCCAGAATGCATCTTTAAATGTATCCCAGCGCTCTTTTGCGGAAGCTTTTTCACGGGATGGCTGAATGTTATGTTTCTTTGCCTCGATCATAACGATGATCACAAGAGCAACACCCATCAGAAGTCCCGGAACGATACCAGCCATAAACATATCTGCAATAGATACACCTGTGATAGAAGCGTATACAACGAATGCGATACTCGGCGGTATGACAATGGCGATGGAACTGGAGGTTGCCATCAATGCCGTGGAAAACGGTGCGGAGAAACCGCCCTGCTCAACCATAGCCGGGATCAGAACTGCTCCAAGTGCCGCAACCGTTGCAGGACCGGAACCGGAGATCGCTCCGAAGAAGCAGGCTACGATAACACATACAATGGCGATACCGCCCTTTTTATGTCCTACGCAGGTATCTACGAAGTTGATCAGTCGTTTGGAAATACCGGCTTTTGCCATAATGTTTCCGGACAGAACAAAGAACGGGATAGCAAGAAGCAGGAATTTACTGATTCCGGAGTACATATTTGTAGCTACGATCGTCAGAGATGTACCGGAATAAAGGATGGCACATACAGATGACAGACCTAAGCAGATCGCAATGGGAAGTCCCAGGATCAGGAAAACAAAGAAGGAGATAAATAAGATTGCACTGATCATTTATTTGTCCTCCTTTTCATCATCTTTTTTCAGGCAGAAGTCCAGGCAGTACTCAATAAAATGAAGGATCATACAGCCTGCTCCGATCGGCACGAAGGACCAGAAGATCCACTCCGGCCAGTTCAGTACGAAAGTTCTCTTGCCGTTTGCCAGCTGTGTAAGAACTTTGTCCATTCCATACTTAAATAAAATTGCGGAAAAAACAATACTCAGGACCGTGATCAGGATCACAGATGGTTTTTCCAGTTTTTTCGGAAGACGGTCCGTAACCAGTGTCAGACTTACCAGTCCTCCTTTTTCACGGCAGGCAAGTGCTGCTGCCAGAAGTGTGATGAGAACAAACACCGCTACAACAAGCTCTTCTGTAAAAGACCATGAGCGATGGATGACCTTACGGGAAAATACATTTCCCACAGTCAGCACAAGGATCAGCAATGTGGAAATGACCAGTACGATTTTTTCTACTGCTGCAAGTGCGTTCATGAGTTTTTTGTACACTTTCATACTCTTTCCCCTTTTGTATATTTTTCCGGTTTCAGATCCTTACCCCGTGGTTTAAAATGTTTTGGATAAAAAAAATCCGTCCCCTTTCAGGGACGGATATAAAATTCCGCAACCACCCTGTTTCTCCATTGAAACAAGCACGATTCTGCAACGTACCGGCATACGCGACTTCTGTAACGGGAAGCACCCGTGAAAACCTACTTACTTGTCTGAAACCTTCGGCTTTCCTTCTCAGGGATGATATTCAAGGCAGTTCCGACGCTGCATCACACCAGTCACAGCTCTCTGAAGACGGTTCCTCTGTCTCTACTGATTCCCTTCATGGAATTTACTTCTGTTATGTGTTAACTCTTTAATGAGTTAAACCAATTCTAACTCTGTTTGTTTTGATAGTCAAGTTTTTTTTCAAAAACTCCTTCAGGCGTTCTTTCCTTCTCCGGCGAAGTACTCCTTCACAAGCTTTACAACCACACCGGAAAGCAGGAATACTGCGATCAGGTTAGGGATCGCCATCAGACCGTTGAAGGTCTCTGCGATACTCCAGAGAAGTCCAAGGTCAACAGTTGCGCCGATGATCGCTACCAGAGAGTACAGTACCATAAAAGGTCTGATAGCTTTTTCCTTAAAAAGGAACTCCGCACATCTGGCTCCGTAAAGTCCCCATCCAATGATAGTGGAAAATGCGAAGCAGCACATGGCAACTGCTGTAAAGATGGAAACCCAGTTTCCGTATGTACTGGTAAAACCGCTGATGGTAAGCTCCGCTCCTGCTGCTGCGCCATAACCAACCGGCACCCCGCTGCAGAGGATGACAAGCGCTGTCAGCGTACAGATCACGATCGTGTCCGTGAATACCTCAAAGATCCCGAAAAATCCCTGTTTTACAGGTTTTCTGGTGTCTGCACAGGCATGTGCGATGGAACCGGTACCAAGACCTGCCTCATTGGAAAAAATACCTCTGGAAACACCTTTTTTCATACTCATGAAAAAGCTTCCTACTACGCCGCCTGTCACAGATGCCGGATTAAATGCCCCTCTGATGATAGCGCTGAAAACACCCGGAACATTTTTCCAGTTGATGATAACTACACCGACGGCAAGAATAATATAAAACAATGCCATAAACGGTACCAGCTTTTCTGTAACCTGGCCGATCCTTTTGATTCCGCCAAGCAGGATCATTGCCACAAGGATCGCAAGGATGATCCCCATAACAAGGTTTACCGTAGAAGTATTGTCTGCAGCGATCACATTGTAATTGATCAGTGCAGAATCAATAGCTGTTGTAATGGTATTAACCTGGGTTGCATTTCCGGTTCCGAAAACAGTAAGCACACCGAAAGCGGAAAACAGATATGCCAGCCAGTGCCAGTGTTTTTTTAGACCATTCTTAATGTAATACATTGGTCCTCCAACCAGATCTCCGTTGGCATTGGTTTCGCGGAAATGTACCGCAAGTGTTACTTCTGAAAACTTTGTACACATTCCAAGAAGTGCGGAAATCCACATCCAGAATACGGCTCCCGGTCCTCCGATGGCAATAGCACCTGCCACACCTGCAATATTTCCCGTTCCCACGGTAGCAGCTAACGCCGTACAAACAGCCTGAAACGGTGTCAGACTTCCATCGGAAGCTTCTCTTTTCCGAAGCATACGTCCGATAGTGACCCTGATGGCATAGGGAAATTTCCGAATCTGGAGAAAATTCGTGCGGATACTTAAATAAAGACCTGCACCAATAATACAGATCATCGCAGGAACGCCCCAGATAAAATTGTTTACGGCAGCATTCACTGATTCAATAACAGATAACATTCTATAATCCTTCCCTTATTTAATTTTGTCTTTTTGGATTGTACGTTTGTCTGTACAAAAAGACGATTCGTTAGATTATATCACATTTTTTGTCGAATGTATAAGAGAAAAGCTTTATAATTTTACTATGATAAAGAAAGGAAGTGAATAAAAGCTGCCAATCCTGTTGTTAAATATGTGATACACCTGTAGTAAAAATACTTATCTGTGATCAATATCATTTTCCGTATCGTCCAGGAATGTAAATATATATCCCCAGTATTTCTCCAGGATCTTACCTCTGCTTCCATAGATCTCATGCTTTGTTCCGATCATATGGATATAATCACAGCTTGTTTTTCCCTGGCGATTGATCTTTCCGGCAAAATTTTTCAGGGCACGGACAGACACCAGATCTTCAGTCTGAGCCTGGATGAGCAGCATTGGTGCCGTATATTTTTTCCATCCGTAGAGACGCAGATACCAGCTCATTTCCGCAGAAGCCCAGAGCCAGCCGTAGGATGGAGACCAGGTCTGGAGCTCCTTATGTTCTGCACGGAGATTTTTGTATCGCTCGTATCTTGGTTTTGATGTTGCGGAGCTTGTCTCAAAAGAACCGCTGTCATCGTAAGGCTTTCGGCCAGCTACATATTCCTCATCTTTTCCGAAAATGCATTTCTCCAGAGCTATGCCGGTGGCTGCCGGCCACGGAACATTATCTGTAAGAGGACGGATCATCGGAGAAGAAAGGATCACCTTGTGAAACCAGTCCGGCTCCCAGGCCGCAGCAATACCACCGATGGCACCACCCATGGAATGTGCATACAAGTTAAGTGACAGATCCGGATGTGCTTTCTTTATGTAGCGGCATGCTTTCAGAAAATCGCGGATATATCTTCTCCATGTATCGATGTGGACCAGAGACGGGTCTGCGGTAAGACGATAGCTGCGGCCATGGCCGCAATGCTCCGGAATATATACATGATAGCCTTCCTTAAGAAAATAATAGGCCACTTCATCATATTTTACTGCTGATTCTGTGAATCCGTGGCTGATGACTACCACACCTTTAGGCATATCAATATCAGACAGATACTGCAGCATATGGATCTTGCCTGTGATCCGTTTGCTTTCGTTACGAAACGGATAATCCGCACCCGGTACATAAAGTTCCCTTCTGTGAGACAGAAGATATGGCGTTACGATATTTTTCATGGTTTCTTCGTATTCATTTTCATGTATGATCTGCATATTGGTTAAAAACCTCCCTTGCTTTTACTGTATTGCTTTTTTGCTTCTCCCGAACTCTGCTTTTCAAAACCCTTCCATGTTGTCACAGCTGTTTTCTTACAGGATAACAGAATCCACTCCTCCAGGCAATCCTTTTCAGACCATTTTGCTCTTTAATTTCCATTAAAAAATGCCCGGACATTTTGATATGTACCGGGCATTTCTTCTATTATTTAATAAAATCTCACAATATCTTCCACATCTTTACGTTTCGGTCTTGCAGGCTCTTCGGCTGCTTTTCCGATGGCGATCACTGCCATTACCGTTTCTGTTTCCGGAATGGAAAGGATCTCACGTAGCTTGTCTCCGGCACGAAGTCCCATGATCAGGGTTCCATATCCAAGCTCCTTTGCCTTCAGGATCAGATTCTCGTTCTGAAGTCCCAGATCATAGCAGCCCCAGCCGTTTCCAAGCTCATTATCCGGTGTTCCGTCTTTCTGAAATCCGGCATGGTTATGTACAAAGGTTGTAACGATCAGGGAGGCATTCTCTGCTTTTGCCTGGTTCATTTCCGGCAGACATTCTCTGCTGACCTTCTCCACCATCTCTTCGGACATTACACAGTAATATCTTCCGGTCTGAGAGTTTTTCCAGCTGGGTGCTTCCTGAGCGGCCCGGATCACTGCAAGAAGATCTTCTTTTGTGATCCTGCTCTCCGGGCTGTATTTACGGATGGTCCTTCTCTCTTCGATCAGTTTCTGAAATTCCATATTTTTCCTCCTTATCTGTCCGGTGCAGGATATGCTTCCGGATCCTGCAGTTATTCCGGCATGGATTTTTATGTTCACACTTTTTATGGAGCTATTTTAACACAATGCCGTATTGAAATCAATTTTCAGAACTCCGGCATCGTTACTGTTCATTCTGCGACCGTTACTGTTCACTCCGTTCTCAGCAACACGCTTCAAAAAATATTGCCTGAGAACAATAACTGCAATACCACTTATGAAGATTTTTTTTGATTTACCACATAAATTCCCACACAGACAAGAAACAGTGCGATGAGGCTTCCCATATTAAATGCCTGACGTACCTCTCCCAGAACCAGTGCAGACAGGATCACACTGAACAAAGGATTTACAAAGCCAAAGATCGCTACCCTGGATACATCATTCCAGGCAAGCAGCACTGACCACAGTGTATAGGCCACCGCAGACACCATTGCCAGATAAAAGATGATCCCGATACCGGCGGCATTTACCACTCCGAAATGTCCTCCCATCCCTTTTCCGATCAGGAACAGAATGATCCCGCCCATGGTAAACTGCGTTCCGCTGAGTACCACCGGAGATACCTTTCTGGAAAAAATATTGATCAGCACCGTGGACATTCCGTAAGAAAACTGCGCGATCAGAATAAATCCTTCTCCTGTAAGCCTAAAACCTGCATCCAGAGAATTTCCCATGAGATTGATCACGACCACGCCGGCAAAACCGAGGATACAGCCGAGCATCTTTCGCCCGGTCATTTTTTCCTTGTGAAAAACAAGGCAGGACAGCAGGATCGCAATAAAATTCCCAAGACCTGTGATAATAGCGCCTTTTACACCGGAGGTATGTGCCACACCTATATAAAAGAAGAAATACTGACATACCGTCTGAGCCATACATACCGGCACCGCATATTTCAGAACAGTTCGATCCGGAAGCAGAACCTTGCGCTCACGCAAAGATGCAAAGATCAGTACAAGGATTCCTGCCAGTGCAAAACGCACACCTGCAAAAACGATCTGACTTGCTGTATCTGCAGAATCCATCTGCATCAGACGGTATCCTGTCTTGATCAGCGGGATCGCACTCCCCCAGAGAAGACAGCAGACGCAGGCAAGCGCTGCCACCACCCAGGTTTTTTTTAATATTGTTTTTGTTTGTTCCATTTGTTTATTCTCTCTTTCTCAAAACTTCTTCCATCTGACTGATCACAGCTTTTATTTCATTTATTGCACTGATACTTACGTCCCGGAAATCAAGCTTTTTCCCCTTTCCGTATAATTCCGCCTCATAAGCGCTGGCTTTCTCTTCATCTTTATCCTTGTATCGGGCTTTTCCGATCAGCCAGGCACTGGAATCCGCACAGTCCGGATATTCCGTATTTCCCCGGATCAGAAAATCCTCTGAAGCTTCCGTCAATGCTGTTTTCAGTTTTTCTGCTTTATCCAGAAATTCTTCCGTTGTCTGCGGATAATGTTCTTTTATATAGAGGAGATTTTTATGAATACAGGTGGCACTTTTTTCCATTAGTTTCCGTTCTTCCGGATCTTTGAAATTATCATATTCCCCAGGCCGGACTTCCCATCCGCGGATGGATTTGCTTAATTCCATCAGCCAGTATACATGACGGGAAATATCGTCCGGAAACATAAAATACGTAGAAAATTCATGATCGATCATAGGTGCAAGACTTATGATCCCGCCATCTTTATCACAGAGAAATGCTACATTTTCATAATGATAATTCTGGTCTCCCTTCAGGACAGAGATCAGTACCTGCATGGCAAGCTGTTCCGCCATTTCCTGATGCTCCTGCAAAAAATCAGCTTCAAAAATATCTCTATAATCATAAAACATCTGGCAATAGTTTACATAATTATCTATATCTACCTTTTCATCCGGATATTTCCTGAAAAACTCCAGAAGATTCAAAAGGGATTCTCCTTCTTTATAGGCCATGGGTACTGCCGTTCCGTAGTCAAGATATTTTTCATTTACTGCCTCATACCCTTCACAGATGGCCAGTTCATACCTGGGCGCAGGCATAAAATATTCATTAATGATCGTTGACCAGAACACCTCTGCATAAGCATATAGTGGCGTGGAAAATGGTTTGGATTTCGTCAGTGGCTTGAAAATCATATTTCCAGGAAATATGGGGAAATGTTTTTCCCCGCTTACCACGCCTACAGCTTCAGACTTAAGATTTCCGATTCGATTTTTGTATTGATAGTGTCTGACTTTATAATACATAGCAGTCATATCGTATTGCCTTCCCCTTCAATGTATAAGACGGCTCCCGGCCGGCAAGACATTCACTTTTCAGCGGGCGCTTGACGATGATCTTATCCGGATTTGCTCTGATAGCTGCATCAAAAAGATCCTTTTCCCCGGAACACGGTGGTTCCAGCTTCTGGATCAATTGAAGTTTCTTGTTGATCAGGCTGGATTTCTGTCTTGCCGGAAACATGGGATCCAGATAGATCACATCTACAGGATCAAGAAGCTTTGACATACCTTCTACACTGTTTCCCTCGATCACCTTCATACGACCGGCAATATCTTTCAGATCCATATTTTTCTTGGCACGGCGAATGGCATCTTTAAGAAGGGCTGCGATCACCGGATTCTGCTCGTACAGCGTCACCTCATAGCCCTGGGCTGCCAGAAGAAAGGCATCCTCACCCATTCCTGCCGTAGCATCGATGGCCTTCCTTCCCTCCTTATCTGACTTCACCGCCTTCACCAGCATCTCATGCTGAAGTCTGCCTCTGGTAACTCTGTGAAGCATCGTCTCCACAAAATCCCCCTGATAGGTCATCCCGAAACCGGACAGCGAAACGCCCCTGGAATCAAACCGCACCGTCAGAAAATCTCCCGGCTTATCCTGAAGCTGCGCTCCGGTCCTCCTGCAAAAGGCTTCCGCCATATCTCTCTGTCCGCCCTTTCCAAGACAGACTGCGATTTTATCATTCATTTCCTGATTCTCTCTTTCATGACTCTTTTTCATAAGCTCTTTCATTCTACAATTTTACAAAAGAAATTGCAATTCATCTCAAAAAAAGGTGTCCGCAGACGTACCAAAATACGCTGCGGACATCCAATGTCTGATCCATAGTCAGGCGGTTACTTAATGCTTGCTGTCCTAAAACAGAAGCTGAAGTCCCATTGCAATGATCCACATATATGCACAGGTCTTTGGGATCATCAGTAATCCGACCTTGGGCTTTGTTTTGCTGAATAAGGTTACCGGAAGATAGCATCCAAAGGAAATGATGATCGCAGCAACCATTCTTGTCATGTGATACCCATTCGCATTTCCGGAGATCGCATACAGAATGATCACACCGATACCGGTAACTGCAAAAACTGCATTTCTCAGGATGGATAATTTCATATTTCCATCATCTGTACACCAGTTATTCTGAGGAAGGAAGCATACCACGATCCTGATGATCGCAGAGATCCAGATCATTGCTTCCACTGCTGCCGGTGCATTCAGCTCCGGGAAGGTAAGCTTCCATACATACAGTAAAATAATATAAAATACAGTCATCGTGATCGAAGATACCTGTAATCCGATTCCCAGCTGTTTCCTGATCCTCTCGCTGCTTCCATGGACAGCTCTGATGATCCTTGGCACCAGATGGAAAGCATCTCCGCCACAAAGTGTCAATGTCAGTACTCCGTAAAGGATAAACAAAGGATTACCCTTCGAAAATACAAAGAAAAGAATTCCTGCGATCAGATCGAATATCAAATATCCTGCGTCAAATATTGCCTCCATTATGTCCGGCATGTTTTTCTTACTATTTTCTCTCATGCTTCCTGCTCCTTTACGATCAATTGTTTATAACAAAAATAATTTCTGGTAAATACCACCCCCGCCAGGGCCAGTGCACAGCCAAGACCGGAATAGAAAAAAGCAACGAAGATATCAGGGAATATTCCCGCTGCCCTGAAACCAATTCCTCCGCTCATCATACATGTCATGATCAGATATGCTTTCAGATCAAAAAAATGCCAGAACGGACGGTGGCTCTCATATCCCAGGATCCTTTTTGTATGCTTTTTGCTCATCTTATAAAACATCATGCCAAACATAAAAAATACAACGACCGAAAACAGATACAGATACCACTTCCGATCGATCACCCGGTATGATAATATCCCAAGTCTGGCAACATTAAATCCGGCAATCAGCCATACAATACCCGCGATCAGCAAAAGAGTCCTTTTCTTTACATGAAATCTCTTTTTCATCATCTCACCTCATATATTTATCCGCATTTTCGCAGATCTTATGAAACACCTCTTTACAAATACGCTTCTCTTCCACTGTCAGGCCGTCCAAAGCGATTTTTGCAAATTCCTTCTGTGCTTTTATTCCATCTTCAATGATCCGATCTGCCTTATTTAATAAAACGATCTCGATATGCTTCTTATTATCCGCACTCTGGATCCTTTCGATCAGACCTCTGCTCTCCAGATTTTTCAGAGAAGAGGACACGTGGGATTTCGTCGACTTACGGACCTTAACGATCTCAGCCGCAGTATTATGCTGTGGATTGTTGTGTAAAAACATAAGGATATCATATTCCATATGCGTCAGCTGATATTTCTCACATACACTCCCTGTGACTTTTTCATAACAGCTTGTTATCGTTTTATGCTGATCCCAGAAAAACATAGCCTTCCTCCATATCTTTTCGTTCTATTTAGAACGATCGTATAGCATTGTTCTCTATTTGTCAACTATAAAATATCTTCTTTCACCATTTATATATCTGCCACAAATAAAAGCTGCCGCTTTGCGATCTATCAACCGCTAAAGCGACAGCTTTCTTCTCAGCCGTATATTTATTTTGAATTTCTCTTTCCTTTTCTGACTTTGATCCTGCGGATCATCCTTCGGATCAGAAATACCACAAGCACAATGATCACGATAAAGATCAGACAAATACCTGCGATCATTGCCGAAAACTTATTCGGCTGCTTCACCAGATCAATGATATTTCTGCTGTCCTCCACAACCTTACGTCCATGTGTCGTCTCATAATATTCCGGCACATTGGCAATTCCGTCGCCGTCTGTATCCTCAAAGGACTGCATATATCTTGCGATCGCATCCCAGGCCTTTAATTCCCTGTCATCCTCCATGATCGCCTGATCTTCCAGATTTTCAATAGGATTCCCATCCCTGTCCTTCGGTTCAAGAGACAGCAGTCCATAGGACATTTTCATCACTGAACCAAGCATCTGACCGGTATACAGATCTGTCACGACATGATACAGCTTATCATCCTGGATCTCGATCCGCTCTCCGTCTGCCCTGGTGAGATAACAATCTGTCACCTTATTCAGGATCATCCGATGTGGATTGTATGCAAAATTCAATCCACTGCAATATAACCTTGCCGTTGTCATAAAATCCGATACAGAAGCGTCCACCTCCGCTGCCAGCTTCAGCTCTTTTCCGGTCAGGTATGCACTGATCAGCGGATATCCGGCAACACCGTCCTTTCCGATCCCCAGTGAAAAGGAATTAAAAACATCCTCTACTGTGATATCGCCCTTTGTGTATGTATCCCGCACGGTTCCGCTTGGAACAACGGCTACATCAACCGGATCACCATCATAATACTCGGAATTTTCCACTGCATATATGTATGCATCGGACATGATATCACCAAGATTCAACTCTTCATGCTTCGTGCCCATTTCTTCCAGACTGTTGAATTCAACATCATTTTCAGCAAGAACCTCTTTCCTTGTATAGCCGAAATCGGCAAGATAATTCTTATCTACCGTATCCATCAGGGCATCGATCTGTTCCTGTGTCGCCTGGTCCGGTTTTACATCCTCAGAAACAGGGATCAGCTCATAGGATGTCAGCTCCCACCGTCCGTCCTGCTTCTGTGTCATGGAAAGTGATCCCAGATTTCTTCCGTATTCGCCGCAGGATACGATATATGTGTTCCCATGCTGAATTGCCTCTTTCAGCTCTGAGTGCGTATGTCCGCTGATGATCAAGTCGATATCCGGCACCTCTTTTGCAAGGATCTCATCCTCCGATTTGTTCTCATCCTCCCAGGTTCCTCCATGGGACACACAAGCGATCATATCCACTTTTTCATTTTTTCGGATCTCTTCTACCGTCTGTTTTACGGCCTCAACCGGATCCTTGAACTTTAATTCACAGGTCGGTGCACATTCCAGGGCATCCTTACCGAACACACCGACTACCGCAGCCTTTACATCTCCTTTTTGAACTACTACATAATCCTTCACACCGTAGGCTTCAAATGCCGACCGGATCTGCTTCTGACCATCGCTTAATCCATCCTGCTCCATGCTGTCCCAGTCCACGTTGCACACTACCAGTGCCGGCACTGTCTCACCGGAAGCCTTCGCAGCCTCCAGCATATTTGCCAGTCCCTTTGAACGATAATCATATTCATGATTCCCCAGAGTCGTCACATCATACCCCAGATATCCCAGCATCCGAAGCTCTGCCGCCTCCGTATCGTATACGGTCTGAATCAGGGTTCCCATGGAAAAATCGCCGCCATCCAGCACCAGGGTGTCCGGATCTTCCTGCTTCTTTTCATCGATCAGGGTTTTGATCCTTGCAAATCCGCCAACTTCTTTTTGCTCTCCATCTACGATGGTTGAAAAGCTGTTCAAATGCGAATGTGTATCATGGCTGAACAAAACATCGATCTGTTTTGCCTCGGCTGCTTCCACCGGAACATTCCATGCAAGAGGAAGCAGCAATGCAGCAATAAGCATGATCGCCAGCAGCCTTGCTGAAATTTTCTTTCGTGTTTTCATAACACTCTCCTTTTGTATATAGTTTTCTTATGCATTTTTACAAAACCATCAATAATGTTCCCACACCGATCAAAATACATCCCATCATCGATCTTGCTGTGAATTTCTCATGCAAAAAAACAAATGCCAGTACCAGTGTGATCACAACACTCAGCTTGTCTATCGGCACAACCTTGGATGCATCGCCTATCTGCAGGGCACGATAATAGCATAACCACGAAGCACCCGTTGCCAGACCTGAAAGGATCAGAAACAGCCAGCTTTTTTTGCTGATCGCTGCGATCCCGCCCTGGGTATTTGTGAGGAAAACCATTCCCCAAGCCATAACCAGCACCACTATCGTTCGAATCGCTGTTGCAAGATTCGAATTAACACCGGCAATACCTATCTTGGTCAGTATGGAGGTCAGCGCCGCAAATACAGCAGACAGCAAGGCAAACACAAACCACATAGTAACTCCCCCTTAAATATAAGATTTTCTTAACTATCCCAATACAAGTCCATCATATCATTTCCCCTCTGATATGTCACTATTTACAATTTTCTCCGCCGTATATTCCTCTATTTCTGTCTTTGTCACCTGTTTGATATGCTTTTTTTTCAGGCGCAGATATACGAATTCCCGAAAGAGAGTATAGAACACGGAAAGCAGCGGAATGAAAACAAGCATACCTACAATTCCCATAAGGTTTCCGCCGATCGTAACTGCTGCAAGAACCCAGATCGACGGAAGTCCTACGGATTCACCCACAACATGAGGATAGATCAGATTTCCCTCTATCTGCTGCAGCACCAGAAATACTATAATAAATAAAATTGCCTGTTTCGGATTTACCATAAAGATCAAAAAGCTTCCCACCGCACACCCGATGAAGGCCCCGAAAATCGGAATCAATGCGGTAAACGCAATCAAAACTCCGATCAAAAGTGCATATGGCATCCTCAAAATACTCAGTATCACAACAAACATACAGCCGAGGATCACAGCTTCCAGACACTGACCTGCAAGAAAATTTGCAAATGTCCGATAAGTCAGAGAACAGACTTTAAGAAAAGCATCTGCCTTTTGCTTTGGGAGAAAGGCAAAAAATACTTTTCGGATCTGCACATGCAGCTTCTCCTTCTGAAAAAGAACATAGCAGGCAAATGAAAAAGCAATAAAAAAGGCTGCCAATCCACTGACTATGGAACCCACTGCTGACATTGTGGTATTCATCATATTTCCTGCACCGTTTCCAAGAAGGCTTATCCCCCACTTAATCGCCTGATCCGGATTAAACTGTACCTGTTCTACCAGCTTCATGATTTCCTGATTATTATGAGAGAATTCCCGGATCCAGCTTTGCATCTGCGGAATAAAATCAGCGATACTCATCATCAAAGTTCCCATTGTCCGCGTAAGCTGCGGGATCACACCAAACATCACCAGTACGATCACGCCAACCGCAAATACGATCGTAAGGAACAGACTTATCGGTCTTGCCAGTTTTGCACCTATCTTATTTTCTTTTTTTACCCTTCCAAAAATTTTCTTTTCCAAAAAGCTCATTGGCACGTTGGTCACAAATGCGATCGCTCCGCCAAGTACAAAAGGAAATGCGATCCCCCATATTGCTTTCAGCACATCGAGCACCACATCAAACTTCCACAGGGCGACCACAAGAAATACTGTAAACACAATAAGCTCCCGAATTTTTTTTACAGATATTTTACTTATATCCACTATCATTCTCCTCTTTTTCCTAATTTCATGCGTATCCATTTAAGCAGCTGAATGATCGGAAGACTTGCAAACGCATACAGATATACACAGCCAAGCTGCATCAGATCCAACGTCTCTACTTTAAACAGGAGATGAAATCCCGGAACCGTCAGTACAACGGTAATGAGTACTGCCCCTAGTACAAATGCTCCCTGAAGCCATTTATTATTAAAGAAACGTTTTGTAAAGATAACCGGATGATCCGATTTGCAGTTGAATCCATGGAACAAACGTGCCAGACAAAGTGTTCCGAAGGCATAAGTACTGCCAAGCAGTGCACCATTCTGATGATATCCTGTCAAAAATCCGATCATCGTCATCATACCGATCACCAGTCCTTCCAGACCGATTTTACCAAGAAAATCCTTTGTCAGTATTGACTCGTCTGCTGATCTTGGTTTCTCATTCATCACCTCACTGCTGTGCGGCTCCACGCCTAATGCGATCGCCGGAAGGCTGTCTGTCAAAAGATTGATAAACAGCAGATGTACCGGTGCAAAAGGAACAGGAAGTCCTGCAAGGGATGCACAAAGAACTGCCAGGATCGCACCAAAGTTTCCTGACAGAAGAAACTGGATCGCATACTTGATATTCTGATATAAATTTCGTCCGTTTTCCACTGCTTTTACAATTGTTGCAAAATTATCATCTGTAAGCACCATTGCTGCGGCATCCTTTGCGACCTCGGTTCCGGTCACTCCCATTGCAACACCAATATCTGCCTGCTTCAATGCCGGAGCATCATTCACACCGTCTCCGGTCATTGCCACGATCATCCCCTTCTCCTGCCATGCACGGACAATACGGATCTTGTGCTCCGGTGACACTCTTGCATACACAGAAATATTCGGGACAAATTCCTTCAGCTGCTCATCACTCATATTTTCAATATCAGCACCCTCACAGGCCTCCGACAGATCATGTAGGATCCCGATCCTTTTTGCGATTGCCGCTGCTGTGATCTTATGATCTCCCGTGATCATGACCGGCCGAATCCCCGCTTTTATACATTCTGCAACTGCAGCCTTTGATTCTTCCCTCGGCGGATCCATCATAGCGATCAGGCCAAGAAATACCAGATGGTTCTCATCTTCTGTCGTCAATACATGCTTCTCCGGAATTTCACGATAGGTAAATGCCAGTACCCGTAACCCTTCCATTGAAAATTCCTGATTCTGGCGCCGGATCTTTTCTTTATCTGCTTCTGTGATTTCCCGAACTCCGTCCTTTGTCCAGATCCTGTCTGTCAGCTCCAGAAGCCGGTCAACCGCACCTTTTACGATCATCCGGTTCTCATCATCAATTCTGTGAAGTGTTGACATCATCTTACGGTCACTGTCAAAGGGAAGCTCTCCTTCCCTTGGATAAAGTTTTCTTACACCAGCAGCCTCGATTCCGTACCGGCTGCCCAGATTGATCAATGCCGTTTCCGTCGGATCTCCGATCTCCACTCCATTTTCATTTGTTGAATCATTACATAAAATGCTGTAGTCCAAAAGACATCTCTGCGCCGGATCTGCTACATCAATTGCATCTGCTGTGATTCTTTTTCCATCAATATAATAATCTTCTACTGTCATTTTATTCTGTGTGAGTGTTCCGGTCTTATCCGAACAGATAACAGATACGCTTCCAAGACCTTCCACAGCCTGAAGCTTACGAATGATCGCGTGCTCCTTTGCCATCTTCTGTGTTCCGAAAGAAAGGACGATCGTCACGATGGAGCTTAAAGCTTCCGGAATCGCTGCGACTGCAAGTGCTACTGCAAACATAAATGCACTGCTGATCTTCTCACCGCGGAATACACTGATTGCAAACAGAATTCCGCAAAATATCAGGATCAGAATGGAAAGCTTCTTTCCAAAATCATCCAGATTCGCCTGAAGTGGCGTCTGTTTTTCCGAAGTCGATTTCAGAAGTCCCGCAATCTTTCCAACCTCTGTCTGCATTCCTACATTCGTTACAACCGCTCTGCCACGCCCATATGTGACAAAGCTTCCGGAAAACAGCATATTTGTCCGATCACCAAGCGGTGCTTCCTCCAAAATAATGTCCATACTCTTTTCAACCGCAAGACTTTCTCCGGTAAGGGCACTTTCATCGACCTTAAGGCTTGCATTTTCAATCAATCTTCCATCGGCCGGGATCATATCACCTGCTTCAAGAAGGATCACATCTCCTACAACCAGTTCTCTTGCCGGGAGCTGTACCGCCACACCATCACGTAATACCTTTGCCTCCGGTCCGGAAAGCTTCTTTAAGCTCTGCAGGGACTGCTCAGCCTTTACTGTCTGCACAGTTCCCAAAATCGCATTGATCGTAATAACGATCACGATAACTGCTGCACTTTCCACATCTCCAAGCATACCGGATATCACTGCCGATGCGATCAGGATCAGCACCAGAAAATCCTTATACTGTTCAAAGAAGATCTGCAAAATACTTTTTTTCTTTCCTTCTGCAAGCTCATTCCATCCGCACTTCTCTCTGGACCGTCTGACCTGTTCATCGGTAAGCCCTGATTCCCTGCTTTCCACACGCTCGAGAACTTCTTCTGCTGTCTGCTGATAAATTTCTTTCATTACCTTTGCCTCCTTTTTTGCAAATATTCACCAACTGTAATTTTTTTATGCAATAAAGGATTTTTTTGATAAAAGGATATAAAAAAAGAAACCCTTATTGCACAACAAAAAATGCAATAAAAGTCTCACCATTTCCCTGCAGCGCCGGATGTTTCCACCGTACTGACGACACTGCAAACGCAGATTTCCAAACGTAGGTTACTCCCCTTTATCAGTTTTAATAGTATAACAGGATCGGCACCTCTGTCAAGATACTTTATAAATCACACCTTGCAAATATGATACTCCGGCAACAGAAAAACTCCCATTTTTTGAATGGAAGTTTTTCTGTTACCCTGAAAGTATTATAGGCCTGCAGCCGTTTTATTACCTTTTAAGATTTATTACTCTGATCAGCCACAATATTACCCTGCACAACTCTTCCCTGGTCTTTTCCTTTTCTCAGTCCTCGAACTACCTGTACATTTCCAAGAATCAGATAATCCATTTCCCTCTTAGTGACTTTCGCAAAATTTTTCTTTGAAACAAAATAGAAGGTAACTCCCATCAACACCCACACAATCAGTGCTGCAAAGGACTGTGGAGCCATGAATGCTGGAGAACCGGGCACGATCAGAAGCAGTAATATTACAACAGAGATCACGCAGCCGCCCATTGCTACTGCCGGATGGATTTTATTTGTATCTGTATCATCGCCATATTTTTTCAGAAGAATATAAGCACCTGCACAGGTAAAGAAATATCCGAACGCAGTACCTACGGAACACATATCTACAACCCAGCCGATCACTTCTCTGCCGAAAAATGGGCAGATACAGCAGATGATCATGGTAAACCCAACACATATGGATGGAGTTTTATGCTCCGGATGAACCTTTTCAAAAGCTGACGGAAGCATTTTTGCTCTTGCCATACCAAATAAAAGACGGCTGGATGTCATAAAGAATCCGTTCATACCGGTAAAAATCCCCATGCACACTGCCAGTGCCACAAAGCACACACCAACTTTTCCCATTGCAAGATCAAGAACTGCACCTGTATGCCATTTTACAAGAGTTCCATTCGCATCTGTCATAGTCAGAACCTGCTGCCAGGGAACAACACAATCTGTCACCAGTGCCATTGCACCATAGATCAAAGCACCTACGATCAATGCTGAAATGATCAGCATTTTGCACTTCTGTGGTGGAAAATCATATTCTTCTGCCGCCTGTGGAATACAGTCAAATCCTACATAAAGGAACGGAGCCAATGCCAGGATAGATACAAAACCGCTTCCAAGAGACTTGCCTTCGGCTCCGTATGCCGGCTGCAAGTTTGAAGCATCAAAATGTCCTGTTGCGATCACACCAATGACTGATACAACAACCGCTGCACACATGATAAGGACCATCGCAAGCTGAAGATTTCCTACAGATTTCGCACCTTTGTAATTCATGATCCCGAAAAGTATGATAAAGAACAGGGATAATCCGACTTCACCCATATATACATCATATCCTGCAATTGTATACAGGTAACCTCTGTTAAAGACTCCAGGAAAAATATAGGATGCCAATACCGGAAGTGCCGTTGCATTCAAAGCTACAATAGACAGATATCCAAGCGACAGCATCCATCCGCATATGTACGAAGCAGTTCTTCCAAAGCCTTTATATGCATAGGCAAATTCACCACCCGCTACCGGGAATTTTGCGATCATATAAGAATAGCTGTAGCCTACCACGATCATTAAAAGACCGCCTGCCAGAAATCCCAGAAACAGCGGAAGCGGTCCACCTGCACGTTCTGTCCAGAGACCACCCTGTATAAAACATCCCCATCCAATGATGGAACCGACTGCAACTGCCCAGATCGAACCAGGTCCCATGGATTTTTTTAATTTTGTTCTTTTATTTCTTTCACCCATATATATCCTCCTGCTTCATCAATCATATCATTCATCATCATCTTCTCTGGTTTCTTCACTGATCGTATATGCCTCACTGATATCGGAAACAAAAATTTTTCCATCACCATAATGTCCATACTGCCCACTCTTTGCACTGTTAATGATAATATCTACAACCTCATCTTTTTCTTTGTCCCCAACAGTAATATACAGCATGTTTTTTGCCATTTCCTGATAAAGGACATCCCCTACCTGAATTCCTTTTTCCTTACCTCTTCCTGAAATTGCCCATTTTGAAAAAGCAAAATATCCTTCCTGCTCCAGTGCTTTGATGACATCCATGACTTTTTCAGGTCTTACGATTGCTGTGATCAGTTTCATAATCCTTCATCTCCCATCCATAAATACAAAAAGAGCCCAGATACCAAAGTATCCGGACTCCATCGTCTCTCTCTATATTATCATTATTTTTTTCAATATTCAATCAAAATCTTTCACTTTCCGGCCAGATATCGATACATCTCATCCAGCATCTCGTCTGTGATCTCTACCGGATTGTTATAAAGGTTCGGGTGTCTGCTGATGCGAACCAGCTCCGCAATCTGATCATCATCAAGCTCCAGATCCTTCAGATCACACCGCAATCCCATTTTTTTCTTTAATTCAAGAACTGCATCCGCCATCTCTTCTGCATCTTTGAATCCAATCCTTCTGGCAAATTCCTCTACACGTTCACCACCTTCGCCTTTTGCATTGATTCTTATAAAATAATCCAGGGTCAGGCCACACGCCTCGCCATGCGGGATGTGATAAATATTGGTCAATGGAAATGAACACGCATGGGACGAAGTGGTTTTCGGTAAAGTAAACGCCAATCCTGCGATCAAAGATGCTTCGCACATTTTCTCCCTTGCTTCATCATCATCGGGCTTCCTGTATGCTCTGTAAACATATTTGAATACCAGTTCTGCTGCATGCATCGCAAGTACATCACAGATCGGCTGATGACCTTTGCTCCAATAGCCTTCGATCGCATGGGAAAGAACATCAATTCCTGTTCCTGCCGTAACCTGCGGTGGCATTGTATAAGTAAGTTCAGGATCAATGATAGCTGCTGCCGGATAAAATCCCTCTGATACGATCGGCGCTTTTTTTCCATTTGCATGATCCGAAAGAACTGATACACAGGTCACTTCACTTCCTGTTCCTGCAGTCGTAGGAACTGCGATCAGTGGAAGATGTTTCTCCGGCATTGCTACTCCGGTTCCATGATACTTACGGATGGAATCCGGAGTCAGAGCTACACTGGCAGCTGCTTTGGCACAATCCATGGGACTGCCTCCACCCAGTGCTACCACAAATCCGATATTTTTCTGCCGGATCACTTCCGCACAGGCATCTACCTCTGCAACGTCCGGGTTTGGAGAAACATCTCCAAAAGAAGCAACGATCATTCCTTCTGACTCTTTTATGACCTTTTCGGCAAGACCGCTTTTAAAGAAAAACGGTCCTGCCACCAGAAGGCCTCTTTCGCAGCCAAGCTCTCTGGCTATTTCTTTAATTTCTTTTACTCTGCCTTTGCCGAAATGAATTTTTACCGGCTGTAGATAATCCCAGTTCATAGACTACCTCCTGCTTTATCAGTCACAAAATTTTTCATCGACCATTGTAAGCACTTCATCAAGGATCGGGAGATACTCTTCCAGCTCCTCTTTCGTGATGATCAGTGGCGGACAGATTTCAATAAAGTTCTCACGTCCGAAGGTTGCAAAGCCACGTTTCTTTAATTCTGCAAATATCCACGGCATTACCGGTCCGGGTACGCCGTATTCCTGCATCGGTTCTCTGGTTTCTTTATTCTTGACTACTTCAAGTGCACCGAACAAGCCGATACATCTTGCTTCACCAATACATTTATGCTTCTTTACCATCTCATCCATAAACGGAGCAACGATCTCGTGCATCTCAGCTACATGGCCCTCGATGTCGTGTTCTTTATAATATTTCATTGCTGCTACACCAGCCGCACATGCAAGTGTATGTCCACTGTAAGTAAGTCCGCACTGAAGAACATTTTCCTCAAAATACTCCGCAACCTTTTTACTTACAATACATCCGCCCAGCTGTACATAACCACAGGTAACACCTTTTGCAAATGTAATGATATCCGGTTTCATGTCGAAATTCATAAATGCAAACATTTTTCCTGTACGGTAAAATCCTGCCATAACCTCATCACAGATCAGAAGGATTCCATATTTGTCACAAAGTGCACGAACACCTTCCATATATCCGTCTGGAGGAAGAATGACACCGTTTGCACCTACTATAGACTCCATCAGGATTGCTGCCACATTTCCAGGGCCTTCATATCTGAGCTGCAGATCCAGCGCATCCAGATATTTTTTCGTTACCTCTGCATCATCAACTCCTTTTGTATATCCGTCACGATACATCTGAGGGTTCATAAAGTGTACGAACCCATTTGCACCACCGATCTCTGCTGCATATCTTCTCCAGTCACCGGAAGCATTGGATGCTCCAAGTGTAGCTCCATGATAGCTTCTGTAGCAGGAAAAGATCTTGGTTCTTCCGGTTACCATACGTGCCATTTTTATAGCATTCTCATTGGATTCTGCTCCACCATTTGTGAAGAAAACTCTCTTGTATGTATCTGCTCCTGCTGCTTCTACAAGCATTTTTGCCAGCATGCTCTTAGGCTCGGATGCATATGCCGGTGCCATGAAGCACATCTTATCAGCCTGTTCCTTGATCGCTTCAACGATCTCCGGAAGCTCATGTCCGAGGTTGGAACACACCAGAAGTGAAGCCATATCTGCATATTTTTTTCCATCATAATCGTAAAAATAAATTCCCTCAGCTCTTTCTACCGGTAAAGTATCTGCTCCTGATCTTGCCCATGACTGCATCACATAATCTTTGTGCATCTGTGCTACTTCTTTTCCTGTTAAACTCATAATAACTTCCTCCTCTTTATCTGTAATTCAGTTTTAAATATTGTTCATTTTTGCGGTAAACAAACTTATTATTTGTTGTAGAATAAGAAAAGCGCCCGGCCCACATTCATTTGTGAACCAGACGCCTTTGTCTTATCTGAGTCATATATTACTCTCGACACTGGCTGTCTGCAATAGACATCTATCCAATTATTTTTGTGCTGCAGCACAATCGTTATTATTCTGCTGCCGCATTTTCCTTTTATATTTCATTCATCTGATATAACAGGAAACCCAGCCTCAGCTGAAAACGCACATCAAAATCAGAAAGATTTTTTCCAAGTATCTCAGCGGCCTTTCCAAGCTTATAATTAATTGTATTTCGATGTACGATCAATTCCTGTGACGCACTTTTGACACTGCAGTCGTTAGCCAGGTAGCACTGAAGTACTCTGACCAGATCTGAGTGGTTCATCTCATCATATTCATACAATGGAGCTACTGTATCTGCCAGATATTCTTTTATTGCTTCCTTATCTGTAAGTGTGAGCAGTACCCTGTAAATCCCAAGATCTTTGTAAAAAATAATCTTTCCGCCATCTGTGCTTTGCTCGCCCGGAACCTGACAGACACATAATAGATCAGACATTTTTTCCGCAAACTGATAGCTCTTATAAATCTGCCTGATCCCGGAAATCTGCTTACTTACACTTACAAAAATCTGTTCCTTCTGACATACCATCCTGCATAGTATCTGAAAAATCCTCTCCGTAGTTTTTCTGCATGCTTCATCAGAATAATCACACAAAACCAGAAGGATCTGCTTATCCTGGGCACAACACAAAATCCCATTATAATTACAGCGGATATGACTGCTCAGTTTAGATAAAATCTGCTCTAGCCTTGTTCCTGTTACACGATCATTGTCTTCCAGAACACACACATTCACAACCGTATATGCACTGTCTGTAAAATACCCTTTTCTCATCAGTGCCGAAACATACAGTTCTTCCTGGGACGGACATAAAAAGGCATTGTTCAGTGCCGTCGCAACCTCAATTGCGTTCTGCTGCTCTTTTGTTATTGCAAAACATATGATCCGCATGATTTCAGCCATTCGAACCCTCCACGGTACTTCAAATACCGGGAATCCCTTTTCATTTGCAAAATCAATAACATCCTGTCCGATCTCACTGATATAAGGCCCTGTATTGATCACGATTCCACTGGCTTTGTTTCGCCATACTTCCTTTACCAGACGAAGAAGAGTCAGATTTTCATTCAATCCTAATCCAGTTGTAAAAGTAAGCTCCTGTCCCTGCAGAAATGCAGAAATCGTGTCGCTGTCTACCATATGAGTCCATGACACTTCATGATCCAGTCCTGTCTCACCTGCTACCAGCTTCATCTCCAGATGCTGTACCTGTTTTATGATCTCACGCAATGTTACTGCCATATTTATACACCTTTCTCCACCGCAGCTTCCTGTGATCAACTGCATCAGACGATCAAAGATACTCCAGATATCAGAAGCAGTATATAAGTCAGATTCAGAAATACCTTCTGAGATACTTTACATACCAGCTTTTTACCTAACCATGTAGCTATAAGTAATGGCAAGATACTGATACAGATCAGTCGAATATCTGCCGTTCCAACCAGGCCGCTCCTGAACTGGGTAACCATCAGAAAAAAATTCAGCACCACCCATACAGGGGCCACTGTCGCACGAAATTCTTCTTTTTCTTTCAGTACCTGTGTTGCATAGATCACAAGTAAAGCCCCTCCTGATACAAACATACCATGAATTATCCCTGCCAGGATCAGAACTATCCACAAAATGAAATCCGGAAGTTTTTTCTCTGTATGGATGCACAGATTCTTTAATGCAACTACGACGATTATGATTCCATATATTGTCAGAAGAATATTTTCAGATTTCACGATCCGGCAGATCTGTATCCCTGCAAACATTCCAACCAACATGACCGCAGACATCTTAAGCAATTCTTTCCAGTTTATATGTCGATATCCGGTCACTGCGATCATCAGTCCGGACAGCCAGGCCATAACATTCAGGACCACCTTTGCATGATCCAGCCCAAGCAAATAAACGGAAGGCGGCATCGCCAATACCGTACCGGCAAACCCTGTGATAGCCTGAATAACATTAGAAACAAACAATACAAGCAAAAATAACAATTCTTTCATAAAGCATTCTTCCTTTTCTGTATTATCTGTTTACCGCACACTCTTTATCACTGCTGATAAAATAAAAAGACGCTTTGCAATAATGACTGCAAAACGTCTTTGTTTTTCTACACTCTCGATTTTAGCACGCTAAAAAGCAAAAGTCAACAGTTGCCTTTCTCCATTACCTTGACACATTCTTTTGTATTATTATTTTTTGCTATTTTTCTTAATGACAGCTATGGCTTCCACATCCATGCTCGCCACATGTATGTCCTTCCCCGTGGCTGTGCTCATGATGAGAACACTTAACATCCGGATTATAATCGAGTGTTTCATTGATAAACGCTTCTACTGCTTCATCCGCATCTCCGGAAACTCCTCCGAAAAGCTTAATGCCGGCTGCCGCTAACGCTGTCTGTGCGCCGCCTCCGATTCCGCCACAGATCAAAATATCTGCATTCAATGCTTTAAGAACTCCTGCCAATGCGCCATGTCCGCTTCCATTGGTATCTACTACTTCTGAATGTACTACTTTTCCTTCCTCTACATCGTAAATCTTAAATGTCTCTGTGTGTCCAAAGTGCTGGAAAATCTGTC
>NZ_JBQHWA010000012.1:0-99465 GCF_052064225.1 Blautia massiliensis (ex Liu et al. 2021)
ATCAACTCCTTTCAATAATATTCCACTCTAATATCTTATAAAACTCAACATGTACTTATATGATTTTATAATTTATATTTAACTGTTAATAACCTCCGGCATCAGTCTGAAAGCTTATGGATAAAAAGACCACTGCGGAGCTTCGGTTCAAACCAGGTGCTCTTTGGCGGCATAAGCTTACCCTCGTCTGCGATCGTCATCAGCTCCTCCATGGATGTAGGATACATGGCAAAGGCAGCTCCTCCTGTCTCATCTGCAGCTGCTGCCAGATCCTTCAGCCGGTGGTTTCCTCCCATAAAGCGGATCCTCTCATCGGTACGCGGGTCACTGATCCCCAGAACCGGACCCAGGACCTTATCCTGAAGAATAGACACATCCAGCTGACCTACGCTGTCTTTACCCGCATAGATATCCGGATATGCCTTCAGATGGAACCATTCTCCGTCTACATACAGCCCAAAGCAGTGTTTCTCCACCGGTTTACATGGAAATCCCGGCATTGCCATCAGCTCAAAATTAAACTTCATGCTTCCGATAAAGGCTTTGGGTTCCATACCCTTGATATCCTTTACGATCCTGTGATACGGAAGGATGGTCAGCTGGTCATACGGAAATACCACCGACAGGAAAAAGTTAAATTCTTCTTTTCCGGTGTAGTCCGGATGCTCCGCTCTTCTCTTCTGTCCAACCTTTACTGCGGAGGCTGCTCTGTGGTGGCCATCTGCAATATAGATAGAGGAGATCCCGCCAAAAAGACTATGTATAGTCCGGATCTTTTCATCCTCATCTACGATCCATACACGATGTGTGATCTCATCATCGGAAGTAAAATCATACACCGGAGCATGTGCATTTTTCCATTCTTCCATAAGAGTAAGAAGCTCTGCCGGATATCTGCACGCCAGAAAAATAGGACCTGTGTTGGCATCACAGACATCCACATGACGGATGCGGTCCTGCTCCTTATCCTCTCTTGTAAGCTCATGCTTTTTGATCACACCATTCATGTAATCATCAATGGAACTGACACCTACGATCCCGGTCTGGGATCTTCCCTTACGGATCAGTTCATACAGATAATAGTTCGGTTTCTCATCCTGGATCAGGATCCCTTCTTTCTGGAAACGATCCAGATTTTCCCCTGCCTTCTGATAAACCTTCGGATCATAAAGATCGGTTTCCGGATCCAGATCCATCTCCGCACGGTCTATATGGAGAAAAGATTCCGGATTTTTTTCCCCGATCTCTCGCGCTTCCTCTCTGCTGACTACGTCATAGGGAAGTGCAGCCACCTTTTCTGCTTTTTCTGAAGCAGGTCTTACTGCCCGAAATGCCTGAAATAAAGCCATTATGTTTTCCTCTCATTCCTGTCCGGCCATACGCCGGCCCTTCTTAAGATTTCTGCTTAGTTTGCAGAAAAATCATCCTGTCCATTCTAACACATATCAAAATTTCCCGCAAACCTTTATCCGGCCCGTCTTATGCCTTACGTTTGTTCAGCTCCGGCAGTACCGTTACCAGCATAGTAAAAAAGCATGCACAGCCGCCTACAAGGTTGGAAACCGGTTCCGCCCAGAACACGCCGTCTGTTCCCAGGCCATTCACAGAAGGCAGCAGGATCGTCAGCGGTACCACGATCACTACCTTTCGGAACAGAGAAAAAAAGGTGGCCTTTTTTGCCTTTCCAAGTGCCACGAACACGCTTTGCCCGGTAAACTGCAAGGCCATAAAGCAGAAGCCGAAAAAGTAAATATGAAGGGCGGGAACTCCCTTTTCCAGAAGCCCGGGATCGCTGTTAAAGATCCGGATAAAAAATTCCGGAAGCAGCTTCAGGATTCCCCAGCCTGCCAGGGTATAGATCACACAGACAGCTGTGATAAATTTAATTGCTTTTTTGACTCTGTCGTATGCTTTTTCTCCATAATTGAAGCTCATGACCGGAGAAGCACCTGTGGTAAGCCCATGGACCGGCATGGTGAAAATATCGCGGACGGAATTTAAAACTGTCATGACACCAACGTAGATATCACCGCCCCAGGTCTGGAGTGTGGCATTGCATACCACCTGCACAAGACTGTTTGTAAACGCCATAAAAAAACCGGACATACCCAGGCTTACGATACTGCCCACTCTTTTCCAGGAGATCCTCATGGCGCTTTTTTTCAGGTTCAGGATCGCCTTTTTTCCTGTAAGGAAGCGTAAGACCCAGATGGCGGAACAAAACTGGGAAATGATAGTCGCCAAAGCCGCTCCCCGGACTCCCATGTGCATTCCAAAGATAAACAGGGGATCCAGAAGAATGTTCAGTACAGCACCGATCAGTATCGTGAGCATCCCTGTGTTTCCAAAGCCCTGGCTGTTGATAAACGGGTTCATTCCCAGAGTGATCATCACAAACAGGGTTCCCAGAAGATAGATCCTTATGTAGTCTGCCGCATAGGAAAAGGTTACATCACTGGCACCAAAGGCATAGAGAATCGGTCTGTAAAAGATAAGGCCAGTGGCTGTCAGGATCACTCCTGTGCCGATCAGCATCACAAAGGTGTTTCCCATGAGCATTTCTGCTTCTTCCCGGTTTCCTCTTCCCCGTTCCATGGAGCAAAGCGGTGCTCCTCCATTTCCAAAAAGATAGGTAAATGCGGTGATCAGGGTGATAATAGGAAAACACAGTCCCACTCCTGTCAGTGCAGTGGCTCCGATCTCAGGAATCCTTCCGATATAGATCCGGTCTACAATGTTGTAAAGGAGGTTCAGGATCTGTGCAATGATCATCGGCACAGCCACTTCCATAATGTTACGATAGACATTTCCTGTTGAAAAGTCTGTCTGATGTATCTGCATTTCTTTACACCTTCCTGCTATTTCTTATTTAATTAATATACTATATCCGGCGTCCAAAGTAAACTTTGCGTTGCTGTTCTCTTCGTGAGCTACTGTTCACTCCGTTCTCAGTAATACTTTGTTATCTGTGTATTTATTCCTTGCTATTTTTGTCTAAAAAAGTTATAATAAATCCATAAAAACGGTAATGATTCCACGTAAAACCGATCAAGAAACCACATTACTGGAATCTGTTCCGCATGGAGGTATTTTTATGGATAATAATTATAAGGGCATGGCTGTAGGTGTTTTTGAGCTGGATAACCTGGTTGCCTGTTTTGTTGCTCTTGATGCTGCTTCCAAAGCAGCCAATGTCAGGATCCAGAGTGTTGAACGTAACCGTCTGAAGAGTGGCGCCTGTGTCAAGATGCGTGGTTCTGTTTCTGACGTTAATGCAGCTATGGAGGTTGCGCTGGAGGCAGCCAAACCTCTTGGTAAGGTTGTTTCTCATACTGTGATCGCTTCTCCTTCTGAGGATACTGAGATCGCACTGAAGATGACGATCAATAAATAAAGGGGGCGACGGATTTATGAATTATGGTGCTTTTGGTTTAGTTGAGGTTGTTGGCAGCAGTAATGCGATCCTGGTGATCGACCAGATGCTGAAGACTTCTGATGTTTCTTTTCTTACCTGGCAGACGAAGTGTGGTGGTCATGCCACTGTTTTTCTGACTGGTGATGTTTCTGCTGTTACGGCTGCCGTTGACAGTGTAAAAGGGAACCCGCCTTGTGAGATCGTAGCTTCAGCAGTGATCTCCAATCCTTCCGGTGAGACGGTTCGTCTGGCTGAGGAAGAAGCGGCTAAGAATCATTTTATTTGAGATTTGTCTATATTATAAAATAATAACGAACGTACGCAGGGAACCGCCCTGGCGTGGCGGGAAGGGCTTCGTCGTCCGCTGGCTTCTAAGGTGCTGCGGCTTCTGCTAAAATCATTCCAAAAAGTTCTGAACTCGCGTCCAGACGCTCAGACAGCAGAACTTTTTGAAATAACGCAGAAACCACACCACCTAAGAATCAGCAGGACTCCTGCAGAACATCCCACTACGCCAGGGCGGTTCCCTGCTGGCTTTTGTATGCGTGAAATTGCCTCAGACACGGTGCTTTCACCCTAGCTCACTCTCTATGCCACACGTCAACAGCTCTTTTTGTCATCTTCTTCAACCTCACACCTTCACTCCAGCACATTCCCTCTGTCACACGTCAACAGCTCTTTTCGCTATATTCTTCGACCTCACGCCTCCACTATAGCCTTCCACTCCTTCGCACGTCAGCCGGCGAGATACCGTCTGGTTTGGGCTGGCTCTGCAGGAGGGGTGCGCTTCTTAGGCGGTGGGAATCTGCGTTGCTGGAAAAAATCCAGCTGTTTGAGCGACGCAGGAGCGAGTTCTGGATTTTTTTTCAGCGGTTTTAGCAGATTTCCGGCGTCTTAGAAGCCAGCCCCCGACGAAGCCCCAGCCCAAACCAGACGGTACCTCACCGGCGTCCGTCCGAAAAATCCACATCCACCATCTCCCGTCCATCTTCAACCTTCATCACAGCCACATCCCCCCGATGTGCCACAACCACTCTCTTCCCTCCGACATCACCGGAAAGCTCCATCAGCTCCCCATAATACTTCTTCGAAAAAACACAGGGATTCCCGGTCTTCCCATCATGCTCCACACAGGCGATCCCCTTCCCATCTCTCAAAAACACATCCACCAGTCCAAAAACCGTCTCCCACCGCAACCACGGCTGATCTGCCACCGTAAACAAACAAGCATCCATCTCCCGGTTGACCCGCAGCCCGATCTTCAGTGAGGAAGATATCCCCTCATCCGGATGCAGATTATAAAGAAACCGCGCGCCGAGCTTCTCTGCTTCCTGCGCGATCTCCTCATACTGTGTGACAACTGTGATCTCACACCTGTGCCCCTGTTCCTCCAGTGCTGCTTTCACTTTTTTCAGTTCCAGGAGAATATGCCTGTACATCGGCATTCCGTCTATCCCGTACAGCAGCTTATTGCTTCCAAACCGCCGGCTGTTTCCTGCTGCCAGCATGATCAGTCCCAGCTTCATATCACCGCTCCACTTCCTTTCGATTCTAGTACAGCGAATATTAAGTAACCGCCATATTGACTTGCCTGATTTTTCATCTGCTGCGTTGTCGTCAATCGTCGTAGCCACCGCTACACCTCATTCCTCCGCCTTGCAGATGAAGAAATCATCCTGCGTCAATATAGCAGAAACTTAATTTTCGCTGTACTAGCTGTTTACACTTCTCTGCAGGCTTCCGCAGATCATCATGATCCCAGACTCCTGACCTTGTGCCATAAGCTTCTCCACCACACAAGGATCCTCCAGAGTATCTGCCTTGTTCAGATACGCAAGAAATCTTCGCCCGTCCACTCCTTTTTGCAATCCGTCTTCAGACCGGATGATCTTCCACACATCCATCCATGTCACAGGCTCATCTGTACGCTTTCCCAGAAATCCCGCCACATCATCCGAACGCTGTGCCGTATCACAGATCCTTCTGCCGATGCAGTCAAGACCGATCACTCCTACTACCACATCTGCAAAAGAAGGGATCACCGGCTCATGAACAGCCGGCACTTTAAGGGGTCGGCGCCTGGATCCGTCAGCTTCCACAAGAAGAAGATCACAAAAGCCGGGCAGCTTTTCCAGGATCTCCTTTTCGGGGCCGGAAATCTTTGGCTGCCCGGCCTTGTGATGAGCCGCGATGACGTATCCGTATTGTTCTATAAGCCGGCATGCTCCCGGAATGTCCTCTGCCTCCGCAAAAGGACGTTCCGGTTCCCATGCCATATGCGTGGTTGTGGTCACGATCACACGTTTTCCCTGTCCGGAAAATATTTCTGCCAGTCCAAGGATCAGACTGGTCTTTCCGCCGCCTCCTGTGAATGCCACAGTAAGCGCTTTTTCATTTTTCTTCATGACTCACTCCATTTATCTTCTAACTTCTTTCAGGCACCAGGCTCTGTATCGGTCACAGATTCTCATTCCTCACAGCTTTCTCTGTTCCCGGAAGCACTCCGCAGGAAAGCAGCATCTCCAGTACTCCCCCTGCGATACACCTCGCCTTGTCTGAGATCGTAAAACAGTTTTTCTTCTGTTCTGCCCTTGGGTCGATGTCCGCGATCTTCATTCCCTCAAAAACAGGGTAGCCGTCCCGGATCAGCCCCCGGATCACGCCGGAAATGGTAGCCTTCACCGGCGTATCACCTACCATGGCGATCACCTGGTCTTTTTCAACAAGATCTGCGATCTGACAGATATTTTTCATGTTACCGGCTGCCGGTGAATGGATCACACGTTCCTTTCCGATCCCTGCAATCAGTCCCGGCACTCCGGTATTCGGCAGGGCACTGCCTTTTTTTATGATCCTTCCCAGGTTATGGCCGCGCATGGTCTCGATCACGTAATCCACATCCTCCCCTGCGGTAAAGCCCGGGCCAAGTCCCACAGTCAGTGGTGCCATATCCCTGCTGGTCCCAAGATTCTTTTTTGCAAGGATGGCATCGATCACTGCCTCCGGCTCCAGTTCGCGGATATGTTTTCCATGGGTATCTGTCAGAAGGGGGATCTCTCCCTGTGCCCAGCATTTCCTGCACTGGGTCCGGATATCGTTCTCCGTGATCCTCCTGCACACAACGCCTTCCACCTCTGCAGTTCCGTCATAAACAGCTTCACAGAAGGCCACATGACGGCGGATGGCACTTGGACGGTCACATTCCAGGATCAGGACCTGATAGCCACTCTGATGAAGCTTGTGGATCACTCCTGTGGCCAGATCTCCGCCACCTCTCACAAGGATCATTTTATCAGTAAATGCCGCTGTTTTCATCTTCATACACCTGCTGTCCGTTTCCCGGCATTCCTGCCGCAAGAGTATCATAAAGCTCCGCATAGGTTGCATCTTTATACGGGGATACATAAAAGAGTCCCGCGATCCCGGCCGTAATTGCCGAAAGGACAGACCAGGGAATAAAGGAAAGATCCAGGATAAAGGTATCCATCTTCTGTCCGTTCATCATCTCACGGCTTTTTGCAAATACTTCCTTTGTGCTCATATCCGGATATTCCGCAAGAAGATAAGGGATCATCTTATATTCGTAGGATTTTACCACTCCGGGAATAATAAAAAGCAGCGTCCACAATACAAGATACAGGTCCCGTAAAAACATGGTTTTTACGATATTACCGTAATTCCCGGAACGAAATACACTGAGGAGCTTTCCGGGTCCGGGTACAGAATAAAGGTTCTCAATGTAAAAATCTCTTCCGCCTACCTCCAAAACATTTCCCACAAAGAAATGAAAAAGGATTCCGATCAGAGCCACAGCTACCACGGCACTGGCACTCAGAAGTGCAAAAAGCACTGCCAGTGGGGAGCGAAATACATGGCTGACATAAGAAGTAACACCATTGATATCCGTACCCAAACGATACGTTGTAACACCGTAGTCCGGACTTACCACATTTCCGGCACTGCCTGTGGCCGCACCGCTTCCGCCGGTTGCCATCACAATAGCCAGCACCAGACTTACCAGTACTGCTGACCAGTAATTTTTTTTGAATGCCTGTTTTCCGCGCCATTTCAGGTCACTGCGTTTCCAGCTGATCTTCTGCTCATTCATAACTTAACCCTCCATATATGCTTCACGGACACAGAGCTCTCTCCGTCCCTTCTGCCACAGCGCAGGCTCCAGCTCTGCCAGATAACCGCCGCCGTTTTTTACATGCCATTCATAAAAAGCCCTGGGTCTGTCCGCATATTCTTCCATAATGTTCATGATCGTACCGCCATGTATCACAAGAGCCGCTGTCTTTATGTTGTTACGGATACACTGTGTGACAGCCTTCTGAAATCCTGTAAGGCTCCGGTGCTTAAACGCTTCTCGACTTTCTCCTCCCGGAAAAGGAAGCGTTCCATTGCTGTCGATCCACCTCTGATAATCCTGATTTCCGGAAAGCTCTTTATAATTTTTATTCTCAAACTCTCCAAAATCACACTCGGAAAGCTCTTCGATAATATGAAAGCTTTTTCCTGGAAAAAGGATCCCCGCAGTTTCCACACAGCGGCAGAGCGGACTTACATAAAGGGCCTCCGGCATGGGATAGGTCAGCTTTTCCAGAAATTCCTTTCCCTCCGTGCTCAGCGGTTCATCCGTTGTTCCGATATAACGCTGAAGCTTATTTCCGGGTGTCTGTCCGTGTCGTATCAGATATAATCTAATCATCCTTCAGCACCGTCCCGATCCCGCATACCACTCTTGTGACCCTGCTGCTTTTTGCAGCCAGTGCAGTGCACACCCGGCCAACAGCTTCTCGGTACTGCCGTTCAAAAGCATCCGCCGGAACGATCCCGTAGCCTACCTCCTCACTGACAAGGATCACATCCGGATCCTGCTGTGCCAGCTTTTCTGCCAGGCCGGTGAGATCTTCTCCTGCCTTCAGAGCTTTTCTTATGTATTCCTGAAATCCCAGAACGCCCGCTGCCTTCAGAAGCTCCTCTTCTGTGATCTCTCCTCCGAATTTCCAGTCCACATCCGGGAACTGTGCTTTTGCATAGGCAGCTTTTCCCTGATATGCACCTCCGATTATCATTTCCATATCTTTTTTACCTCATCCAAATCTTCATTACAGATTAAACGTGCCACCAAGAGCAAGCACCAGTGCCATCACAACCTCGCAAATGCAAAGGAAAAATCCGGAAAGATCACCTGTGGTCCCTCCAAAATATTTCAAAGCCATATGGTGATACCACCAGAATACCAGAAGTGCGCTGACAGCTGCCAGAACACCCAGGACCGGATCTACCCATATCATCAGCGCCGCAAGGATCACAAACATCGTGATAAGAACATTTCGCACTGCGATCTCTGACGCATTTCTGGAAAATTCTGCCACAGTCCCGTCTGTCCTTGCCTTGGGAAATGTGATCACACCGATCCCGGAAAGACATCTGGACATCATAAAGCCCAGGCTCATGATACAGATCCCGTTATAATTTCCAAGGAGCTGATCCCAGGCTCCCAGCCAGAGGATAAAATATACGCAGGCTGTGATAATGGCAAATGCACCTGCATGGGAATCCTTCAGGATCTCCAGCCTCCTTGTGCGTTCCTGCCAGGAGCTTAATGCATCCGATGTGTCCAGAAGCCCATCTACATGAATGCCGCCGGTAATAAATACCGGGATCACAGTAAGGATCACAGCAAGAAAAAATGGCTCCAGAGCTACGTGTACACCGAGGACCCCTCCTGCAAGCCAGGTCAGGATGCCGATGGCAGTACCCACAAAGGGAAAAAAGCACATCATATATTTTATGTTTTCCTTCTTCCAGTCCACCATGGGCATGGGGATCTTTGAAAACATGGCAAAGGCTGCCTTAAAACTGTTCCATAAACTTTTCATGCTTCCTTTCCTCCTTTATGCCATACAGGGATCCCGTATACGACTTCCACAACCTCTTCTGCCATCTCTGCCAGCTTCTGGTTGATCTGTCCCAGCTCTTTTTTGTACTGTTCTGATTCTTCCTCGTAGAGGATCCCGTCTGAAAAGATCTCGTTGGTGACGATCACCACATGCTTTGCCTGGGAAAGAAGATTTTTCACTCCTTCTGTGATCTTTTCTGCCACCTCCGGGTAGAAGCCGCCTTCCCGGAACATCTCATTTGCAACCAGATTGGACATGCACTCCAGAAGGACCACGCAGTCCTTCGGGATGAGCAGCTCATCCAGCTCTGTATATCTTTCTATTGTCTCGAAGCCTTTTCCTGCACGCATGTGCCGGTGTCTGCGGATGCGCCTGTGGCTTTCTTCGTCAAAAGCCTGCATGGTGGCGATATAGATCCTTCTGGCTTCGCCAAGGGAAAGTACGGTTTCTTCCGCAAAAGCAGATTTTCCGCTTCCGCTGCCTCCTGTTACAACAACCAGCATATTATTTCAGCTCCTCGTACTGTTCTACATTGATATCACCAAAGGTACTCATGGAATTATATACTGCACAGGACAGATCCATCATCGGAAACAGTGCCACAGCTCCGGTTCCCTCGCCCAGGCACATGCCTGCGTGGATGATCGCTTCCTTGCCAAGCTCCTTCAGGATCAGCTGTGCTGCAGGCTCTCTGGATACATGAGACGCAATGATATGATCACTTACCTGCGGGCAGATCTTTACTGCAATCAGTGCAGATACGCAGGAAATAAATCCGTCCATGACAACCGGCATTCCAAGTGCTGCTCCTCCAATGAATACTCCTGCCATTCCTGCAATATCCAGTCCACCTACCTTTGCCAGGACGTCAATGGCATCTGAACGATCCGGATTATTCAGGGCGATTGCCTTTTTGATCGCATTGATCTTCCGGACAAGGCCTTCACTGGTCAATCCGGCACCACGTCCGGTCATATCTTCCACCGGTTTTCCGAGAAGCACAGCTGCTACCGCACTGCTGGTGGTGGTATTTCCGATGCCCATCTCGCCGGTTGCAAGAACCTGATAGCCTTTTTTCTTCAGCTCCTCTGCCATGACAATTCCGGCTTCGATGCCACGGATTGCCTGATCTCTTGTCATTGCCGGCTCTCTGGTCATATTTCTGGTCCCATAGGCAACCTTAAGATCTGTACGGACCTTTGTATCTGTGACCATTCCCACATCTACAGGAAAAAGCTCTGCTCCACACTGACGGCACATCACACAGCAGGTAGTAGTCCCTTCCAGAAAATTCTCAGCCACAACAGCCGTCACTTCCTGTCCGGTCTGGGTCACCCCCTCTTCTACAACTCCGTTATCCGCGCACATGGCAACCACTGCTTTTTTTTCCACACGTACCTCCGGTGTACCTGTGATACCGGCGATCTGTGTCAGCATATTCTCCAGCTCTCCCAGAGAATGCAGGGGCTTTGCAATACTGTCCCATCTCTTTCTCGCCCCCTCCATAGCCTTTTCATCCAGAGGGCGGACTTTCTTCACTGCCTCATCCAAAGTCATCATTTGCTACCTCCAATCCTTTTACCTGTGGTAAAAATAATAAATTTACTAAAGATATAATTCAACGCCAGCACGATAAATTGTGTGCAGAATTTTGCAAACATATCCCGGAATCCCAGGATCTCCGCCAGAAGCCATACGCCACCTACCTCAATGACCATGGTCACCAGACGGGCACTTATAAATTTCAGAAAGGGCCGTATATGATCCCTCCATGTTTCACAGCGGTCATGAAATACAAATCTGGAATTCACAACATAGGCAAACAGGATCGCCAGGATGATCGATATGATGTTGGCACTCATCAGCGGGATTCCCATTTCCCTCATGATATAAAAGCTTAACAGATTTACAAGAGTCGTACAACCACCCCAGAAAATATAACGGATCACATCATTTTCATAGAATTTAAGGATCCACTTTTTCATTGGTATCTCCTCCTCGTATGATCTTTGATACGATATATCTTGGACGACGTTTTACTTCCTCATAGATCCTGGCGATATAATATCCGATGATCCCAAGGCTCATCATCACAGCACTTCCAATAAAAAGCATCACGATCAGAAGTGTGGTATAGCCTTCCACCGCATGCCCGGAAAAATACCGGACCAGAGAATAGACCAGAAGGAGCAGGGAGCACCCAAAGCAGCCAACGGCACCGGCTGTTACAAACTGCAGCGGAAGTGTTGTAAATGCCACGATATTCCGAAACGCATAGCTGATCAGCGTTCCTGCAGACCATTTGGATTCTCCGGCCTCACGCTCCTGCACCTCAAAAGGTACGGAGATGCTTTTGAAGCCTATCCAGGATGATGCCGCCCGGAAAAACATGCTGCGCTCAGGCATGGCGAGAACACTCTCCACCGCTTTCCTGTCCAGCAGCTTGAAATCGGAAGCGTTTTCCATATCAAAGCCGGTGGCACGGGACATGATCCGATAGAAAAATCCGGCACTTTTTCTGTGAAAAAGAGTTTCTTTTCCCCGGTTTTTCTTGATACCCTCCACAACCTCGTAGCCCTGCTTCCAGAGCCGGTACATTTCCAGGAGGATTTCCGGCGGATGCTGCAGGTCACAGTCCATCACAGCCACCGCATCTCCGCATGCCTGTGCAAGGCCGGCCACAATTGCTGCTTCTTTCCCGAAATTTCTGGAAAAATGCACACCTGTCACATTTTTATCTTCTACTGATACTTTTTCTATCGCTGCCCAGGTTCCGTCAGAGGAACCGTCATCTACCAGGACCAGTTCATAACGGATCCCGGCCTGCCCCAGGAGCTCTCTGAGAGTCCGGCAGGTTTTCTCCACCATCGGTTCCTCGTTACAGGCAGGCAAAACTACCGATAATCGGCTCATTTCTCCTGTTTTCCCCTTTCTTTTTGTTTTCCCTGGCGCCGGTAAGATATCACGATCCCGGCAAACAGGATCAGACCGATCACCGTCAGTATCATTCCGGGCACAATATACGGTGTACAATATCTGAGTGCGATTGTATGCCTGCCTTTTTTTAATTCCAGCCCCATATACATACTGTTTGCCTGCACAAGTTCTGTTTTTTCTCCATCTACATAGGCGGTAAAGCCTGCGCTGTATGGAATGGAAAATACCAGGATCTTATCGGAAGTGGTTGTGATATCTCCACGAATGCAATTTGTCTCCGTTTTGATATTCTGAAGACTTTCTTTTCCAAGCTCCTCTGTCTGTTCTTCAACAGAAGCCATGGGCTGACATACCACATACAGATCATCAAAGGTATATTCTCCCGGCATGGAGAATGTCAGTGTCATAGTTCCTGCAGAATAGTTTTTATATCCCATATTCAGAAGAAAATTATGTCTTCCGCTGTAGCCGTTGTATTTATCTGTAAAGATCCGGATAGTCTTGTCCACGGAGCCCAGCGAAACATCCACTGCTGATTCCTTGCTTTCTTTCCAGTAGCGCCAGTTATTATCTTCATAACGCACGGTATTCTTCTCATATTCTGTCATGGAATCCCATTTTTTATCACTGACCACTGCACGTGGAGAATAGGCATTAAAATCCAGATTTTTTGCCACAAGATAAACCTCTGCCTCCGGCTCTCCCTGATATCCGATCTGTACGGTTGCTCCTTCTTTGGCCACAATAATCTTTCCGTCTTTGATCTTACAGCCTTTTCCTGCTTCCAGTGTAAAATCTGCTTTCTTATCGTCAAAGGTGAGGTCTGTCTCAGAAAGACTGCTGTCCTCAAGGACTGCCCCCTGCAGGAGCGCCTGCTGCTTTTCGGTCACGGAAAGCTTTTCATAGTTTTCTCTGGGGATCCAGGAATCATAGGTATAACCAAGAGAAAGGGAATCCTCGTCTTCGTAGATCCTGTATTTTTTTGTGACTTCTGCTTCACTGTCATAGCCGTATGGCAGATACCCATATCCGCTTTTTTTGATGGCAAAATATTTCACCGAGGCAAGACGATCCAGGATACTCCGTCCGTCCAGGCTGCTGTAATGATAATCCCAGGGGGTATTCAGATACATCTCATCAAAGAAACGGCTGATATTTCCATTGGCCACACTGAAATAATAGGAAGTACTGTTGGTTCCCATATACATGGCAGTGTTTACATAAGAGCCCGTTTTGTACTGGTCATATCTGGTAACCGCTGAATCGTCCATTGACCGGATCGCTTTGTCCGGTCCGGACTGAAGCTTCTCCAGCGCCTGATCCTTTTCCTCAAATTCTGACAGATAATCTTTTTCGTAAGAATACTGGTATGAAACATTCAGAAGGATACTTGTCACAAGCACGGCCACGGTCATTCCACAGAGATATTTTCCCTGTGTAAATACGTTTCCGTAGGAAACCACTGTAAACACAGCCAGGACCAGCATCATCAGTGCCATGATATTGCGTTCTGTGCGGGCGGATTCTGAAAACAGTGCCAGCACGCCATATATCAGCAGCATCACAAATATCCGTCGTTTTTCCCTGATCCCCAGCGTAAACAGTTCCGGATATGCCTGTACCAGGATATATGCGATCAGCATTCCATACGCCCAGATCCATCGGTTGGACACGTATGAAAATCCATTCAGTACATGACCTGCAAAGGGGATCAGCAAAAACAGATTCAGAAGCACAAAGCCCAGCTTCAGTCCCGTATATTTTTTCTTTTTGGAAAAGATCACAAACACGCCTGCCATTGCGACTGCGGAATATCCAGCAACTCCCCACTGGATCATATTTTCGCCGATCAGGCAGCCGAGATATTTTTCGTAGTAAATGCGGTCATATAACAGTGGCACATAATTCTGCGCCTGAAAGCGCTCTGTTCCAAACAGAGTCATGACCACAGGTAAAAAGATCAGTGCAGCGATCATAAGTGCGACCAGATAAAAGCCAGCAAATTTCAGGAACCACTGAAATACATCTTTTACTGAACGCTTGCGGAATATTCCAAAATACCGGAAAGCTGCATACAGCACCATAAAGATACTGATCATATAAAAGAAATAAAAATTAGACATTGCCGCTACAGCCGTCGCACAGATAAAAAGGTATGGCTTTTCTTTTTTGTAAATCTTTTCAATTCCCATAAGGACCAGCGGCAGATAGATCATGGGATTGGAAAAATATGGATGCTTCATGGACGCATAAATGGTCCATCCTGCAAAAATATAAACAAGGCTTCCAAGAAATGTGGCCTGTTTGGGATTCTTGCGGTAAAAGCAGTAAATGCTGAATGTGATACCCGCCAGATAAATGCGGAGAAAGATCAGAATCTCATATAAGATCTCTGTGTCTTTTTCCGGTACAAAAACGGACAGTAAGGTCAGCGGATCACCGATCGCATAATAATGAAGTGTTGTAAGGATATCGGAACCGTATCCAATATGCATATCCCACATAGGAAGGGAAAGCTTATGCTCCGTCACCAGCGTCTGCAGAACATTCCGCAGATATTTTCCATAATAGGCCAATGCATTGATGTGCTGCGGAACACCGTCATGACTCCAGATCAGGGATTTTCCATTGAAATAAAAACAACTGTAAATAAACAGCGAGATCGCCGCAAAAACAATCGTATACAGAATATAAAAATCTGCTTTTTTCTCTTTCCGGGATTTCTCCTTCGAAAAAATTCTCTTCATATATGTCTCTCCTGTATATGAAAAAAGGCCTGCGGTGCGCTAAACACCGCAGGCCTGTCACCTAATGCTTAATCAGCAAGCACACTGTATAAACAGTAACTATTGATCAATAATTAGTCTTCTTTCTTATCTGCTCCGTAAAGAGTGATAAGTTTCTGCAGATACTCATATCTAGCCTGAGCCTCAGACTCGTTCTTAGCAAACAGTCTTGCAGCTTTCTCAGGATTCTGACGCTGCAGAGAATTGTAACGAACCTCACCGTTCAGGAAGTCCATATAGTTCTCCATATCCGGTGTCTTGGAATCAAGGCTGAACTTGTTCTCAGCAGCCGGGTTGAATCTGAAGTTGTGCCAGTATCCGCACTTAACTGCCAGCTCTTCCTCTGTCTGAGCTTTGCTCATACCTTTCTTGATACCATGGTTGATACATGGAGCGTAAGCGATGATCAGGGATGGTCCCGGATATGCCTCTGCCTCTGCGATTGCTTTTACAGTCTGGTTGAAGTCAGCACCCATGGAGATCTGTGCTACATATACATATCCATAGCTCATTGCGATAGATGCCATATCTTTCTTCTTAGTCTCTTTTCCGCCTGCTGCGAACTGAGCGATCGCACCTGTCGGTGTAGATTTGGAAGACTGTCCGCCTGTGTTGGAGTAAACCTCTGTATCGAATACCATAACGTTGATGTCACGTCCGCTTGCAAGAACGTGGTCAACACCACCGAATCCGATATCGTAAGCCCATCCGTCACCACCGAAGATCCACTGGGATTTCTTGGAGAGGAAGTCTTTCTGTGCAAGGATCTCGTTAGCCTTGTCACATCCGCAAGCCTCAAGAGCTGCAACGAGTTTCTCTGTAGCTGCACCATTTGTTGCGCCTACAGCATAAGTATCCAGCCATTCCTGACCAGCTGCCTTAACATCCTCGTTTGTTCCGTTAGCTACAAGGTCTTCGATCTTCTCTTTCAGACCGCCACGGATCGCACGCTGTGCAAGAAGCATACCATAACCGAACTCTGCGTTATCCTCGAACAGAGAGTTTGACCATGCAGGTCCCTGTCCCTTAGCGTTTGTTGTGTATGGTGTAGATGGTGAAGAGTTACCCCAGATAGAGGAACATCCTGTAGCATTTGCAATGTACATTCTGTCACCAAAGAGCTGTGTGATCAGCTTAGCGTATGGTGTCTCACCACAACCTGCACAAGCGCCGGAGAACTCAAGGAGCGGCTGTTTGAACTGGCTGCCTTTTACAGTTGTCTCTTTATATTTAGCGATAACGTCTTCCTTCTGAGGAAGTGTTACACCGTAATCGAAGAATTTCTGCTCTTCTGTGTTAGCTTCAAGCGGAGCCATCTCAAGAGCTTTGTTGCCTTTCTTTCCTGGGCAGACATTTGCGCAGGAACCACATCCTGTACAGTCAAGAGCGGATACAGTCATTGTGAATGTATAGTCTTTCATTCCTGTAAGAGGAAGTGTCTTGATTCCCTCTGGAGCGTTAGCTGTCTCATCTGCTGTCATAGCAACCGGACGGATTGCAGCATGCGGGCAGACATATGCACAGCGGTTACACTGGATACAGTTGTCCGGAACCCATACAGGAACGTTAACTGCGATACCACGTTTCTCATATGCAGCTGTTCCGGATGGTGTTGTACCATCTACATAATCCTTGAATGCAGATACCGGGAGGCTGTTACCTTCCTGAGCGTTGATCTTGCACTGGATGTTGTTTACGAAGTCCTGAGCTTCCTGAGCACCGTGGGATGCGTGAGACATGAAGAGTCCCTCGTCCTCAGCATTCTTCCAGCTCTCCGGAACCTGAACCTCTACGACCTGTTTAGCACCGGCATCGATAGCTGCCCAGTTCTTCTTAACAACGTCATCGCCCTTACGTCCGTAAGTAGCTTTAGCAGCAGCCTTCATAAGCTCGATAGCCTGCTCCTCAGGAATGATTCCTGTAAGCTTGAAGAATGCGGACTGAAGGATCGTGTTGATACGTGTTGGTCCCATGCCGGTCTCAATACCGATCTTAACACCATCGATGGTGTAGAATTTGATATTGTGGTTAGCGATGAAAGCTTTAACCTGTCCTGGAAGATGTTTCTCAAGTCCTTCCATATCCCAAGCACAGTTCAGAAGGAATGTACCTCCGTCAACAAGCTCCTGTACCATGTTATATTTGTTAACATAGGACGGATTATGACATGCAACGAAGTTTGCTTTGTGGATCAGGTATGTGGATTTGATCGGTTTCTTACCGAAACGAAGGTGAGACATTGTAACACCGCCGGACTTCTTGGAGTCATAATCGAAGTAAGCCTGAGCGTACATGTCTGTGTTATCACCGATGATCTTGATGGAGTTCTTGTTAGCACCTACAGTACCATCAGCTCCAAGTCCCCAGAACTTGCAGTTTGTTGTTCCCTCTGGTGTTGTAACAAGTGGTGCGCCTGTCTCAAGAGAAAGGTTTGTAACATCATCAACGATACCGATTGTGAATTTCTCTTTCTCAGTGTTCTCATATACTGCTACGATCTGTGCAGGTGTTGTATCTTTGGAACCAAGTCCGTAACGTCCTGTAAAGATCTTAACATCGCTGAACTTGCTGTCGCGAAGAGCTGCAACAACATCAAGATACAGAGGCTCGCCAAGAGCTCCTGGCTCTTTTGTTCTGTCAAGAACAGAGATCTGCTTAACTGTATCCGGGATTGCATCGATAAGAGCCTGTGCACAGAATGGTCTGTAAAGACGAACTTTAACAACACCGACTTTCTTGCCAGCTGCCATAAGGTAATCGATTGTCTCCTCGATGGTATCGTTTACGGAACCCATAGCCACGATGATGTGCTCAGCGTCAGCAGCTCCGTAGTAGTTGAACAGTTTGTAGTCTGTTCCGATCTTCTCGTTAACTTTGTCCATGTACTCCTGAACAACTGCCGGAAGAGCGTCATAATATGGATTACATGCCTCTCTTGCCTGGAAGAAGATATCCGGGTTCTGAGCGGAACCTCTCTGACATGGATGGTTCGGGTTCAGAGCACGGTTACGGAACTCTGCGATTGCGTCCATATCTGCCATATCTTTCAGATCTTCATAGTCCCATGTCTCGATCTTCTGGATCTCATGAGATGTACGGAATCCGTCGAAGAAGTTGATAAACGGAACTTTTCCTTTGATTGCTGCAAGATGAGCAACCGGTGTAAGGTCCATAACCTCCTGTACAGAAGACTCACAAAGCATTGCACATCCGGTCTGACGACAGGCCATAACGTCGGAATGGTCACCGAAAATACAAAGTGCGTGGGAAGCAAGTGCACGGGCAGATACGTTGATAACTCCCGGAAGCTGCTCACCGGCGATCTTGTAAAGGTTCGGGATCATAAGCAGAAGACCCTGGGAAGCTGTGTAGGTTGTAGTCAGGGCACCTGCTGCCAGAGAACCGTGAACGGCACCTGCTGCACCTGCCTCAGACTGCATCTCTGTAACCTGTACTTCCTGTCCAAAGATGTTCTTTCTTCCCTGAGTTGCCCACTCGTCTGTAGCCTCAGCCATTACAGATGAAGGGGTAATCGGGTAAATAGCAGCTACATCAGAAAAAGCGTATGATGCATGAGCGGCTGCATGGTTACCATCCATGGTTTTCATCTTTCTTGCCATTGTTTTTTCCTCCTTAAAGGTTTGTTAAAAAATATATTATTTAGGCTTATGAAGGCCTAAAATTCCATTAGTTATTATATCATAGATTCCCAGTTATGTCCATTTTCTTTCATTGTTTTTTGTATATTATCCTGTACAAACGCCGTTATCTTTTTCACAAATAAAAAAGAGCTGTTCGGAATTTTTCCTCTCCAAACTGCTCTCCTTATCATCTCATACGCTTATCCCAACTCACATCCGGGAATCACTTCTCCTCTTTTCCGAAAAGATCCTTCATGGATTTCCGACGGAGCATTGTCCACAGCTGATCCTGGATCTCCTGAAGCTCATCATGTGCATGGCAGGGAACTCCGTCCTGTCCGTTCCTCGGACACTGATATGTGCCGTTCAGGCACTCAATGATGGACATATCCGGATCGATCGCACTGTATATCTCATATAATGACAGTTCTTCCGGATCTCTCTTCAGCGCGTAACCGCCATGAACTCCGCGGTATCCTTCCACGAGCCCTGCATTCTGAAGCTTCTTCAGTATCTTGTATGCAAAGGGTGCTGTGATCGATTCCCTCTCACAGATCTCGCTGACGCTCAAACGCGGTTCCCACATCAATGCGCGGATAACCCGCATCGCATAATCGCTTTCTCTGGTGATAAACATTTTTAACCTCTCTTCTGTTCAACTAAGCTGCTGATTTATGATAGTTTCCGCATTCCATCCGATCTGCCACGTTCCTGGGTGTTTCTGATGTGCCAGAGAGCCGGATATCCATATCCCCGGAATACTTCATTACCACATACGACAGTATAACCCATTTTTTTATATAATAAAAGGTTATTATTTTCCTGTGATTCATAGTAATCCCCTGTTTTTCCTTTATTTAGCCGAAAAAAGGAAAATACAGCTTGCAAATTTTTCAGTTTACGGTACAATAGGAAACGATTGTAATGCTTTCGTATGTAATTGAAACGATATTTATTTAATGAAAAAAGAGGTATGATATGATTTCAGCAAATAACATCACACTGCGCGTTGGAAAAAAAGCGCTGTTTGAAGACGTTAACATCAAATTTACAGAGGGTAACTGTTATGGATTGATCGGCGCCAACGGCGCAGGAAAATCTACATTCCTCAAAATCCTTTCCGGTCAGCTTGAGCCTACCAAGGGCGACATTGTGATCACCCCCGGTCAGAGACTTTCTTTCCTGCAGCAGGATCACTTCAAATATGATGCTTATCCGGTTCTGGATACTGTCATCATGGGTAATGAAAGACTCTATCAGATCATGAAAGAGAAAGAAGCCATTTACGCAAAGGAAGATTTCACAGACGAAGATGGCATCCGTGCCAGCGAGCTTGAGGGTGAGTTTGCAGAAATGAACGGATGGGAAGCAGAGTCCGATGCTGCTACTCTTCTCAACGGTCTCGGAGTCGACACCGAGTTCCACTATACACAGATGGCAGACCTTACCGGTAGTATGAAGGTCAAGGTTCTTCTTGCACAGGCTCTTTTCGGAAATCCTGATATCCTTCTTCTTGATGAGCCGACCAACCACCTGGATCTTCCTGCTATCGAATGGCTGGAGGAGTTCCTGATCAATTTTGACAATACGGTTATCGTAGTATCCCATGACCGTTATTTCCTGAACAAGGTCTGCACACATACTGCTGATATCGATTATGGCAAGATCCAGCTTTATGCCGGAAACTACGACTTCTGGTTTGAATCCAGCCAGCTTCTGATCAAGCAGATGAAAGAGGCCAACAAAAAGAAAGAGGAGAAGATCAAAGAGCTCCAGGAGTTCATCTCCCGTTTCAGCGCCAATGCTTCCAAATCCAAGCAGGCGACTTCCAGAAAGCGTGCCCTGGAAAAGATCCAGCTGGATGACATGCGTCCTTCCAGCCGTAAATATCCATACATCGACTTCCGCCCGAACCGTGAGATCGGAAACGAGGTCCTCATGGTGGAAAATCTGTCCAAGACCATTGATGGAGTAAAGGTTCTGGACAACATTTCCTTCACTCTTGGTCGTGAAGATAAGGTTGCCTTTGTGGGCGCCAACGAGCAGGCCATCACAACCTTCTTCAAGATCCTTACAGGTGAAATGGAGCCGGATGAAGGAAATTACAAATGGGGCGTTACCACTTCCCAGGCATATTTCCCGAAGGATAACACACAGGAATTCGATAACGACCTTACTATCACCGACTGGCTGACACAGTACTCCGAGATCAAGGACGCAACCTACGTCCGTGGATTCCTTGGCCGTATGCTTTTCCCTGGTGAGGATGGTGTAAAACGTGTCCGTGTTCTTTCCGGTGGTGAAAAGGTTCGCTGTCTTCTTTCCAAGATGATGATCTCCGGTGCCAATATCCTGATCCTGGATGAGCCAACCAACCATCTGGATATGGAGTCTATTACAGCACTGAACAACGGACTGATCAAATTCCCGGGAGTGATCCTTTTCACCTCACACGATCACCAGTTTGTACAGACAACTGCAAACCGCATCATGGAGATCCTTCCTAACGGCAAGCTGGTAGACAAGATCACCACTTACGACGAGTATCTTGCCAGCGACGAAATGGCCAAGAAGCGTCACGTATTCCAGGTTAACGAAGAGGACGCACAGGATAACTAAATCCCATGCTTCTGTAACAAAAAATCTCCCCTGCTTCCGCCTTTACAGGCAGTCAGGGGAGTTTTTTTATCTGTTTTATATGCGCTTACTCCATGGTGATCGGAGCAAGCTTGCCCTGTGTTACATCCAGAAGATCTTTAAGCGGTACCTTCAGGGTAAGGCCTACTCTTCCACCACTTACATAGATCTCATCAAAGTTTTCGGCAGACTGGTCAAACACCACCGGATAATTTTTTTTCATTCCAAGAGGGCTGCAGCCTCCGCGGATATAGCCCGTGATCTTTGTAAGATCCTTTACATGGATCATATCTACTGTTTTTTCGCCTACAGACTTTGCGGCTGCCTTACGGTCCACCTCTTTCTCGATCGGAACTACAAACACATAGTAGCCGCCGCTTTTCCCTTCCATGACCAAGGTCTTAAAGGACTGATCATGAGGGGCTCCTGTGATGTCTGCACAGTGGATCCCATCTATGAACTCTCCACAGTCATATGCGATCGCTTCATATTTTACTTTTTTTCGATCCAGCATTCTCATCGCGTTTGTTTTGGCTTCTTTTCCCATTTCTGTCACTCCTTGGATTTTTCTCAGTTGTCTTTCCACTCATCAAGCTCATCCAGATCCTCATCATTCATCAGATCCGGGGCATTCCTGTAATTTTCATATTCTTCCTGCTCATCAAAATCCGCCATATTTTCAATATCCATCCGACGTCTTTTCTGCTGCAGTTTTTCAAAATCTTCATAGCTGTCCCTGTTTTCCGACTCATCAAAATGATCATAGTCTTCATGATCCTCCGGATCTGCATAGCGGGATCTGCTTCCCGTTCCTGCATTCCTTCGTTCCCTGGTGCTGCTCTGACTGTATCTGCGGCCTCTTCTGTCATCCGAAGCATAATTTCTGCCGGAAGTTCTGTTTCTGCCGGATGTTCCGGAAGTGCTTCTTCTTTCAGTGGAACTGCCTTTGCTGTTTCTTTCGCTTCCGGATCTTTTCCGGCTGTCTGCATAATTTCTTTCTCGTCTGTCAGAGTTGCGTTCTTCTCTGTCAGATGGTCTGCGGAAACGTCTTTCACCCCGGCTTTCCCGGTCATCGTTTGCCCGGTTTTCGTATGTATATCTGCGATCGTCCCTGTTACGGTCAGAAGTGTATTCACGGCTGTTTCCTCTACGGTCCCTTCCTGCCGGCTTCCTGGTCTCCTCCGGCAGAGCTCCATCGTCGTCATCCTCTTCTTCGTCATCTTCCTCATCGTATCGGTCTTTGTTGATGGCGAACTGGATCAGCATACCAAGGATCGCAATTCCCGCTGCCATACCGACACCATATGGAAACTGCGCCAGCCCTGTGATCTTTGCAATGGATAATCCTGCCAGAACACCACCCAGTATACTGGTTCCGACAATGATCACTCCTTTCGCATAACGCATAGCAAGTACTCCCAGTCCCACGCCAATAAGGATGCACAGGAAAAAGGAAAAAGAACTGGTCGGATGGACCAGATAGATACTCAATGTTATTCCGATACCAAATCCCAGTACAAAGATTCCTGCCCTGTAGATCAGAAACGAAACAACAGCCAGTACGATCCCCAGTCCCGCCATGGCACCTGCGATCACCATTTTATCCCGAACACCGGACATATAGGTTACACCAAAGCCGGCGCCTGCTCCGATGATAAATCCAAAGATCATCATCCAGAACCGGAGGATACGATATCCCAGGATACAGTTCAAAAGCCCGAAAACGCAGAGCACTCCATATACGATCACCATCAGCTGGCTGATCTGTTCCATACCTCCTGCTCTCTGCAGTATGTCAAATCCTCTTGACAACATATCCATATTCATAACTTACTCCTCTCTTTCCAAAACCTCCGGAAATCTTCCCGAAGATGTTTCAGAAAATAAAATATATGGTATAAAAATTATCCATCACTCCATAATGATACTCCACCTGACCAAGTCCGTGAAGTTTCATATAATACTGTGCCACATTCTGTACCACGCCATCATCCAGCAGTTCCTGACAGGCTTCGGAAAAAGCTTCCTGACTGCCAAACTTGAAACGCACTACAGCCGCACCATTATCCATTCTCATCTTACAATAATCATATATGTCCTGCCAGCTGTAATCTTCAAAGTACCCCTGGTTCAGCACATAAAAATCCAGATCCTTCGCAGTACATGCCGGAACTGTCAGTTCTTCCGATGGTGTATAGGTTTTTTCATATTCTTCCGGGAAAGGGCAGAGATAATCGTAAATGATCGTCTTATGTTCTTCCAGCTGTGCGGCATCTCCATTTAAAAAATCCGGCTGATCCCCATTGGTAGCATCTACATAATAATACTCCTGGCCTATTTTTACAATATCCCATGCATGACCCTCTGTACTTCCTTTTGTGCTTCCGTCCACATAAATACAGGGAATATCCAGCCTTTCCAGAAGATACTGGACAGCTCCTGCATATCCGGCACAGACTGCGGATTTTTTCCAGAAAACACCTGCTATGCTCTGATCATCCTCCCCGGTCTGATACTGGGTATGGTCAATAACATACGTATAAACAATGCGTACCTTCTCGTAGTCACCGGCATCCTCCGGAATCAGGGCTCTGACCTCCTGAAAGCTCTGCTCCATCGCCGTCTGTATCTCATCGATCTCGCCGTCTGTATAAGTATAGCCCGGAGTAAAAACGCAGTAATCACTGTCTGAATACGTAGTTTTGTAGATTTTTTCACGATTGTGGACCCAGAATATCTCCGGGTGGTCTTTCAATACTGCATGATAGCTTCTGTCAATAATGTCATCATCGGAGATCGTCAGATAAAACTCCTTTTCCCGGGCACGGATTCCTTTCAGCAGCTCCCGATATACTCTCTGCTCTTCTTCCGTAAGCTGTTTGAAATAATATTCCTGATGCCCTTCTTCGCTCTGGGCAACCTCCATCTGACGCAGTTCCTCTACTTCCTTTGGTTCGCCTGAAATAATGCTCTTTGCTATGGAACGGATCTGATCCAGTGCCTCTGCCGAAGCGCTAAAGGGCTGAAGGATCACTGCAGCTGTAAGCACTGCGGCTGCCATGGGGCAGAAATTTCTTTTTTTCATAATATCATGTCCTCTGTCTGAAGCAGCGATTGTAAGAAAGGGCAGCCTCCCGTGGGAGACTGCCCTTATCTTCAATCGCTGTCCCTTAGTTTTCCATTTCCAGTGTTTCTACATCATCATCAAATGTATCCACTGCATCGTCCATGGTCTCCTGATCCAGAGTCAGCGTCTCAACTTCATCTTCTTCCTCATCCTCCTGCAAAGCCGTATTCTTAAAATCTGCAAGAAGGTCACTTGAAACAGTATCACCGGATGCCAGTGCATCCTTCAGTGCATCAGATCTAACCACATCCGTGAGGAGCTTTTCTGCACTCTTCTCTGTCAGAACATCATTCTCTGTAGCTGTGGTCTTATCAACTGTTTCCTCCGCTGTTGTATCCTGATAGAAGGATGGCTTTCTGATATAACGGAAGCTTGCACTGTATGCCTCACCAACCGTTACACCATTCTTGCTTGAAGAACAATGTACTGCGATCCAGTCGCCGGAATCCGTCTTTCCGCACAGGATACCAACGTGGTTGTTGCTTCCTGCTTCCGGTCCTCTCTGGAATACCAGATCTCCTGGCTGTGCATCTGCTTCGCTGATAACACCGGCCTTCTCCCACTGGTCAGAGGTTCCGTCTCCAACTGCTGCCTGCATTCCCTGATCCTTATATCCATTGATTACTGCCCAGGTAACAAAGCCGCTGCAGTCCAGACCATATGCACGGAGCGTACCGGAGCTTCTGCTGCCGTCTGCAGATACCTTCTCAACGGAGCCCCAGCTTGGATCTTCTCCGATCACCGTAGATTTACCGCCCCAGAAATATCCGACCTTACCAACCAGTGAATACGCTGCGGTGATAACATCTACACGATCCTCAGAAACATTGTCTCCCACGCTTTCACGGACAAAGCCTTTGGATGCGGTAACTACCGCACAGAGAAGCTTACAGTCTGTTTCCACATATTTCTTAAGGACGCTTCTGTCTTCCTTTGCAATATTGTTCTTCTTGATGTAGTAGTTGATCTTGCGATTTCCGTAGGATATCTTGGTAATATCCTGCTTGTCCCTGACGATGGGGTTCATCTCCGCAAAAATCCTTGCCAGATCATCTTTGCAGGATGCATCCAATGTAAATGACGTTGCTCCTGCTTTGCTCTTTTCGTAAATATAAACAGCAAGGATATCCTGCCAGTTTCTTACCAGAAGTGTATTCTCCGTATCGGTAAGCTTGTTCTTCTCTTTATATTCTCTTTCGATCTCTTCCATTACAGAAGCAAAATCATCGGAGAAGGACAGATGATAATTGTTCTTAAGACTATCCAGATAAAAATCCTTGCCTGCATGGAGATTGGATACCATATTTGTCACATAAACAGGATCTCCGATCTGTGTTGCTGTGGCGTTATTTCCATCTGTGATCTCTGTATTCTTGTTATCTTCCGTGCTGCTATCATCTTTTTTGTTATCTTTTTTGTTATCACTGTCGTTCTTGTCGACAGCTGCAAGCTTGGCTTCTGCCTCAGTCAGGATCTTATAATTCGTAACCTTGGCCTTTTCTGTATTAGACAGTGCCTCATAAGCTGCACGTACGCTATCTATCTCCGCTTTATCTGCTGCTGTGATCGTTCTGCCTGCCAGTGCTTTGATCTTCCGGATCACCGCCTGTACCTTTGCAGAGTCATCCCTGGCCGGTGTTTCCGTCGGTGCAGGTGTTGCGGTTGGCTCCGGCGTTGCCGTTGGTGCAGGTGTCGCGGTCGGTTCCGGTGTTGCCGTCGGTGCAGGTGTCGCTGTCGGCTCCGGTGTTCCCGTCGGCGCAGGTGTTGCTGTCGGCTCCGGTGTTTCCGTCGGCGCAGGTGCCGGTGTATCTGTTGGCTCCGGCGCTGTAGTTGGTTCCGGGTCAGGTGCAGCAGTTATTTCCGGTTCCGGTGCAGCTGTCGGCACCGGTTCTGCCGGAACTTCCGGAACTTCTGGTTCCGGTTCACTTACCTCGCTCCCGTCTCCTGAAACACCTTCCTCAGCAACAACATTATCTGCTTCCTCGGCGGCTTTTACTCCGGTTGGAACTGCCAGTACCATAGCTGATAACATCGTGATGCAAAAAAACTTATTCAGGTACTTGTTCTTCATATTTATTAAGATGCTCCCTTCTTTCCTTGAACATCCCTTTACTTCCCCTATAATAAAGGTCTGCCTTAAACCGTTTGATAACTTAAAGTTTAATTCAATTTATTTTAGCATACGAAAATCGTGAAATCAACTGTTCTGGTAGGATATCTCCTTCAATTCATCTATTTTTCACTTTTTATTCACATTTTTGTAAGATTTTTTAGAGTTTACCATAACGTAAAAAAGCCACAGTGCTCTCACACACTGCGGCTTTTTATATACTGTCAGACAGTCACTGCCGGCTGTCCGCCCATATGAAACTGTTTTCTGACACAGAGCTGAAAAATTCCCTGTACAACCTGATAGCACACCCGAAGGATAAAACGGATGTCATCGGCAATGCACCGCGGGCTTTCCAGATAATATGCATGACGCTCACGGATATATTCCACAAGTTCCTCAAAGCTTTCAAACTGCTTCGCTTCTTCCAGCTGGCTGTCTGCTGCGCCGCTGAGGATACATTCTCTCAGGCGGTTCTTCAGCTCAGCTTCATAAGAATTATGTGCTGCAAGATTTCCTTTGTATGTTTTGTTATGAGGAAAAGTAAAATAATCAGCCATATAATGCATGACCTCACCGAATCTTCTCCAGTATACTCTGGCATTCTCTTCCTCCGGGTTCTTCTCGACAAGCGCCCTCATCTTATTCTGGAGGTGATCGAATGTTCCGAAAAACTCATGTCTGGTGGTGAGAAACGATGGTTTCAGATCAGGCATGATATTGCCCAGGCAAAACGCTTTTCTGTGCTGCTGGAGACTGTACACCTCAGACATCTGGTCAGCCAGGTATCTGCCTAACAGTATATGTGATTTTTTACGCAATTTTTTCCCTCTTCCTTCTTTCCTGATCCAGATCCTGACCGGTCAACAGTAATTTGGTTCCGCCCGGTCCTCTTCTGGGATCCATAAATCATCCGTTTACCGGAACCAACTTTACTATAGCACTGTTTTTTCAAATAATCAAATAAAGATTATGTAAATTTTAATCCAGATCAAAAAGCTGCCGCTGCTTCAGATCAATAGATGCCCAGACGGTACTTGTCTTCGGTTCTCCGTAAAGATAAACCGTGCTGGAAACCAAGCAGCATATATAATTCACTTTTTGTTCCAATCCCTCCGTCAAGTCCAACACTGTTGTGCGCAGCTTCAACCAGGGTCTTTGCCCTATCTTCAGTAACTCCTCTGCCTCGCATCTTTTTATCATGCCAGATCTTTCGGATCCCATTTACTCCAAGCGCGATCACATCTTTTGGCAATGGTGCTTTTTCAAGCACTGCCAGGCCGCTTATTGCATCAAATCGTGTGTATAATCCCAGATATTCCGGGAAATGTATTGCAAGCCATCTCTGGATCCTGTTTGCAGATATGTTGTGCTACTTCATGATCCTGTCACGGCTGTATACCAGGTCTCTTATTTCGGCATAAATGCCTTCTGGCATGTATGGGATTGAATATCTCCCATCCACAACTAGTTTTGCGATTATTTTTGGATCTTTTGAATCTGTTTTCTTTGGACTGTTATCATCAAGTTCCTTGATCTTCTTAACCGAGAATGGATTGACCATTACTAATCTTTTCTGATGATCATTTACATACTTCGTAAACGCAAACCAGTAATGACCTGTTGGCTCGCAGCCGATCAGAACTGCAGTCTTTTTATTCTCAGTCTTAAGTGTCTCTGCCCAAAGGTTGAAAGAATTGAACCCTTCCAGATCGTTATGAAAAGAAAAAATACGTTTTGTAAGTTCGCGTCCTCTGTTATCAAAAGTTCTTGCATAATGTATCTGGCTTCCGATATCAACTCCGACAACCATTGTTGAATCTGTTACTTGCTCAATCTTTTCATTCTGTGTATAATTCATTTGGAACCTCCAGTGCTTGATTGTTTTGTTTACATCCGCCAAGATGCAACTCAATCATACCTTGAGGTTCTTTTTTATTCAATTGGCGCTTTTAATGAATTACAGGAATGCTCCTTATTATATTTTTCAATCTCGTCATCAATAATTGAATCTACATGAGGGAACAGACAACCGGGACCTCCATAGGTAATACATGGAATGAAATGTCCGTGTGGTGCATACTCCTCACATGCTCTTCTGACCTCCTTGCGGATCTCTTCTTCTGTGGAATCCACACGGTCTACGATCGAAGCATCGATTCCGCCCATAAGTGTCATTCTTCCGTTCAGCTGTTTCTGGAGCTTCGGAATATCATTCTGCGGAAGTGTTCCCTGCCAGATGTCAATCCCAAGATCAACCATATCCTCTATGATCGGTTCCATGAAGGAATCTGCGTGATGCATGACGATCACTCCATGGTCTTTCATATATTTATAGGATCTTTCATACTGTGGTTTGATAAATTCTCTCCATGTGTCCGGACTGATGAACAGGGACTGCTTGGAACCCCAGTCATCGTGGGAAAGGATGATATCCGGGTGGAGATTATCAACGATCAGCTTTGTAAGCTGAAAACGGTACTCCCCAATGGCATTGCAGAGATCCATCATATCCTCCGGCTCAAGAAGGAAGTTCACCAGCATATCCTCAAATCCCATCAGGAAGTGAAGCCTCTCAAAAACACCTGTAGGCATAAATGCCATGAAAAGGCTTCCTGAATCCTTTATCTCCTGTGCCTTCTGTTTAAATGGTTCCCATAAAGCCGGATCCGAGCACTGACCGACAATATCCGGGATCACCAGCTGCTCTTTCCATTCTGTGATATCATCAATGACCTTGTTGTCCTCTGTTACATGCGGCATTGCAGCCAGCTGTTCCTGGGGCCAGAGGATCTCAGTTCCGAAAAGATCCTTCATAGGCTCCATACCACGGTGACGGTTTCCACGCACATAATTATTTGCCGGGTTCGGCGGGTAAAAGGTCGCACCCTCATACTGTCTCAGAAGTCGTTCCGGCCTGCCGTCCTTTTTTATCGTTTCAAGTAAAATCTCCGATGCTTTCAACATAATGCTTCCTCCTTTATTATCCTGTGATCTTTCGAAATACCCGATCACTTTTCTTTATGATCTTGCGTCAATCTCAGCCTGATACTGAAGAACCTTTTCCTTTGTGATCTTAAATCCAAACACCAGAAGCAGAAGACCTGCCAGACAGAAAATAGCCGGAACAAGTGCAAAGGAAATCGTCATTCCCTGACGGGCCGTTCCCTCAAGAACAACTCCGGATTTCCAGCCTACCGCCACAAGACAGGCGCTGAGGATCGTTCCTCTTAAGAATACGGCAATCTTCAGCGGAAGATTCTGTAATCCCATGATCCATCCGGATGCATCTTTTCCGCTCTTCCATGTTGCATACACTACAGTGTCCGCATAAAGTGCAGGTGAAGCTGCAAAAGCCATACCATAGAAGAACTGGGCAAGTGTCATAAGAGCGATCACTGTCATTGCATTTCCATAGAAAATATATACAAGAAACAGTGATACTGCCATTCCTGCATAAGCGATGATCATAGTTGTACGGGACGATATTGCTTTTGCAATGTATCTCATGGAAAAAGCTCCGATGATGGCACCGATGGCAACCCAGAGAAGATAGGTGGTCATCAGTCCCGGATTTCCCATTGCATCCCTGAAATAGTAAATAGCAGATGCTGCTGTTACAAATTTCACACACCATTTTGCAAGGTCTGCCAGCATCAGGACCATAAGAGGCGGATTCTGAAACAGGGAAGCAAACATCTCTCTGATCGTGATCTTTGTTTTGTCATTTTTCTTTCCTGCTGTTTCCGTTTCAATCTCTTCATAGCCTTCCGTCATCTTGAAATGGGCAAAATAGGTTACGACCATCAGAATACCCAGGCAGAAAGCTGCTGCTGCAAATTTATTTTTCTCACCGACATATCCGGCAAGAAGTGTTGCAAATGGAAGACCCATATAGGAAAACAGCAGACCGCCTATGTTATTCCAGGTTGCCCTGGAGGATGCAAGCGTTGCTTTGTCTTCCGGTGTTTTACCAACAACACTGATCAGGGTTGCGTTGGCAACATAGCTGAAATTCCATGCCACATGAGATGCGATGGATGCAGCAATAATCACCACTGCCGAAACCCATTCATTATCACTGACACGTATGAACATGAATGCGTACAGAAACGGCACCATCCACGGAACCATGATCAGCCAGGAACGATAACGCCCCCATTTCTTTGCTTTTGTGCCATTGATGATTCCTCCGTAAAGCCAGGACAGACAGGCATCAACAATGGTAAATACGGAATTGATCACACCAGCTACACCAGCCGCAAAGCCTGCCAGATCCGTCAGAAATGTCATAAAGTAAAATGTCTCGATATTACTCATAAGAACAAATCCGGCATCACCAACACCAAAGAAATATTTCAGGGCATTTGTAAGACCCTTTTTCTGTTTCGGATCTTGTTTCGGTATTTCATTTTTACTCATTTTCTTTCCCCCTTCGCTGTTTTTTGTGGGACCGGCCATTTCCACAACTTCACGTTACATTTGATGATTACAGTATAGTTGTTTTTTTCTTGTTCGTAAATCCGCACACTTCTTCATTCTTTCTTCAATACTTCATACTTTTTGTACAGTTATTATTGTAAATATGCATAAATAATTTCCTCTCCGTTTTCTTTTTATTTTCCGTCTAATATGTTATAATTTCCTATAAATACAAGGCTTTTATGAATTGGAGGAAATATTTTGAACAAAAGAGAGCATTTCGTGAATAGCCCGCATACAGGCTTCCATCTTAATCTCCAGATCATTGCTGACGATTTTGCGGAGAAAAAAGAGGATGTTTCCATCCTCTGCCGTGAAGACCCCCTGACGCTGGATGGTCTTCGCATATATCAGGCAGGAGCCCTGCTGAAGCCATGCTACCTTTATCTTGTCTTCGGCAATTCTCTTTCCGAAAGCTTCCTGCGATACCACAACATCGCATTTGTAGTGGTGGGCTCCGGTGATCTTTCCTGCTTTTCCGAAAGCTGCAGGATCCTTCACATTAAGGGAACCCTTTCTTTTTCTGAGGTCTTCAACCAGATACAGCAGACCTTTGACAGATATTCTGACTGGGACAGTAAACTCCAGCTTGCACTTGGAAGTATCGATCCGCTGAATGAGATGCTGGAAGCCAGTCTGGATATATTTCATAATCCGGTTTTTGCCCACGACACCAACTTTTATATCCTTTCTTCTCCCCGGCACGTAACCGGTATGTCCGAATGGGTCCATGACCAGCGTACAGGAAGACTCATCGCACCTTTAAGCCTGATTCAGGATTTCAAGCTTGACGCCGAATACCAGCGCACACTTATCACCCACGGCGCCAATATTTATTCCGAAGAGCTCCGCGGTTACCGTATCCTCTACATGAATCTCTGGGTCAGCGGCAATTATCAGGGCAGGCTTTGTGTGGATGAGCTCCAGACGGAGATACAGCCCGGACATTTTTCTGCTCTTGAGTATCTTGGCTCCTTTATCGAGCTGTGCATCCGTCGACACAATCTGTTCCAAATTTCAATGGGAAATGACTCCCGGCAGTTTTTCACGGAGTATCTTTCCGGAAAGCTCACAGAACTACAGGCAGTTACCGATCAGATCCAGTATCTGAACTGGAATCGCCATGACCGGTATCTTGTACTTCGTCTGGAAACCCAGCAGCAGGATGACCGTATGCACTCTTCCATCGCCACACTGGGACACATTGAAGCCCAGATCCCGGAAGGTCTGGCCTTTACCTATCAGCAGGGAATCGTTGTGATCGTTAATCTGTCCTTTAAGCACTCTGTATCTTCCGATGTTATCAGTTCACTTGCGATCATCCTGCGCGAAGGGCTTTTTAAAATGGGAGTAAGCTCTGAATTTCGTGATTTTCTCCTGATCCCTCAGGGATATATTCAGGCTGTTTCCGCCTTGCGCCTGGGCAAAAAAAGTCAGAGCATGGCCTGGTGCTATCATTTTGATGCTTATCTTCTGGAATATATGCTTTCCCAGATCAGCCATCAGATCAGTCCCGAGCTTCTGGTCTCTTCACGGCTGGATGCACTGCAGAATTATGACCGAAAAAACAATACCGAGCTGTATCACACACTCAAGGTCTATCTGGAGCATGAACGCAATTCTCTTCAGACAGCCCGTGAGCTTTTTATACACAGAAGTTCCCTGACCTACCGTCTGGAGCGCATCCAGAAGCTCACAAAAGTTGATCTGGATAATCCGAAAGACCGGCTTCTTCTGCAGCTCTGCTTTCTTCTGCAGGAAAAGGACCAGACTGTCACCTGACAACCTGGTCCTTTTTTCTGTTTATATCTGTAAAAACTCCAATCCGAAATAATGTTCCATCCATAGCCTGATGGTTTCTTCCGAATCACTTATTTTCGTTTCAATGGATCCATCTTCCTTCTGGATCGTAAGAACATTCCCGGTCAGCGCAACACTTCCTTCCGGTCTGCAGATGCTCACTACTCTTTTTCTGGTAAATAATACATCTGGAGATTTTGCACAATAGAAATTCAGCAGTTCAAAATCTGCTTCTACTGTAGGAGTCTGTGAAAATCTGAGTATTGGCAGATATTTTTCTTCTTTCCTTCGTTCAACAAGTATCTCTCCGTTTGCATTTCCCGGCTTCATGTTAACACGGTACCATCCGTTTTTTTCTCTGTGGATACCATCCTTCATAAGAACCGGCTTCTTGGGACCGGGACCTCCGTATCCTACATCACAGTAATAGCTTCCTTCCTCAAAAATAACAAGGGTTGCCCGGTGCAGGACCGGCGGAAGCTCTTCCCGGTTCCACAATATCCTTACCGCCACAGGGATCACACAGAAATCCAAAGCTTTCAGAAGCTCATAAAACAATTTATTCAGCTCAAAGCAATATCCGCCTCGTTTTCTGACAATGATCTTCTCATAAATATCTTCCGACCTCAGAGAAGGAATCCTTCCCTCGTCAAAAACTTCCAGATTTTCAAAGGGAATACTGCAAAGATGAAGGTCCATTATCTTTTCCAGACATTTTTTATCTGTTCTTAATTCACCCTCATATCCGATCCTGTTCAGATATGCCTCCCGTTCTCTGTCATTCATTTTTTCACTCCTGTTCTATTCAAGAAGATAGCAGCTGGTATAGGCGATCGTGCAGGGACCATAATAGTATTCCAGACCATTTGCCTGGCATACCTGTGTTACCAGCATTCCATAGGCTTCCATCGAAGAAAATGCCTGTTCGGGAAAACGGCATGGAGCATCCGGATATGTACACGTTTTACATTTTGTACAGCACCCGGCCCCTATGGGGAGCATGCCCGGCCATCTTTCTCTGAGCATTTTTTCAAATTCATAAAAATTCTGTTTATGAACCGCTTCGGTCTCCATCATCGTCTCTCCGTCCAGAGGATCCTCCAGTTTCCCCACTGTCTGGACAATAATGCCTTCCCTGTACTTTTCTATCTTTTTTCTGCATACTTCAAGATCTCCGCATCCGGGAGGACAGCTCCAGCGTTTTGCATACATATGGCAGGTATTATTTTTGCACATTTCCCTTACCTCCGGCATAAGCTCGATCGAATCGCTCTTCAGAAGTGCTACATAAGAAAATCCTGCCTTTTTTCCCATCTCTTCCAGTTCTTTTATATTAAGCATATCCATTCTCCTCGCATTACGGAAAGCATAAGCCATCCACAAAACAGTCCTGGAACTCCGGCGAAGCTGCCAGCTCCACAAAATCCATATTTTTGACAGTTCGATCCATTTCTTTTCTTTCCTCTTCATTCAGGAGTGCGATCCTGGCACCTTCGCCTGCCGCATTTCCTACCGGCTGTATCCTGGGCAGCAGTCCGGCCGGGAACATCCCGATCGCTGCCGCACTTTCCGGATTCATGTAATTGCCGAATGCACCGGCAAGATAGACCCGTTTAATATCCTTTTCTGTGATCTCCAGTCTTTTCATAAGAAGAAAGATTCCCGCTGCGATAGCCGCTTTTGCCAGCTGTACCTCTCCGATATCCTTCTGTGTCAGATAAACGCCCCTGTCATTTCCCGACTTTTCCGGAGGTACCAGCACAAACACTCCCGCCTTTTCCTGGCCGCTTTCCAGATGACCACTTTCATCAATAAAACCAGCCAGGTACAGCTGCGCCACAAGATCGATCAGACCTGAACCGCATAAGCCTGCCGGAGCCTTATTTCCTATAGTCGTGTATTCCCATTTTCCATCTTTGTATACTACATGATCTACTGCTCCTGCGCCTCCACGCATCCCGCACTCGATCTTTGCACCTTCAAATGCCGGACCGGCAGCTGTTGAACAACAGGCTAATCTCGTTTTATTTCCGAGGACCATCTCCCCGTTCGTTCCAATATCGATCATAAGGCTGATCTCGTTCTGCTGATCCTGTCTGAGCGCCAAAATGCAGCCACAGGTATCTGCCCCTACATACCCGGCTATATCAGGCAGCATAAGCAGCTGCCCCTTTCTGTGGATATGGAGCCCATATTGCTCTGCATTCAGTGTAAGCCCCTGACTGATCGCCGGATTATATGGTGCATGGACCAGCGATGCCGGAGAAATCCCAAGAAAAAGATGATGCATGCAGGTATTTCCTACTACAGATACCTGACAGATATCTAATGTGCTTCTTCCTGCTTCCTCTGCCAGTTCCTGGAGCATTTCATCAACCGCATTCCGTATGCAGCCGGTCAGCTGCTCTACGCCATGCTCCAGAGCATGATCCGCCCGCATGATCACATCTGCGCCATACTGAGTCTGTGGGTTCATTCTGCTCTTGAGAGCCAGCTGCTTCCCGGTCAATGCATCCATAAGATAGCCGACCACCGTCGTTGTACCTATATCAAAAGCCGCAAAACAGATTTTTTTCTCTTCTCTGCTGATATCCAGGATCTCATTTCCTGCACAGATCACATACCATTCTTCTGCTTCTTTTCTGCAGCCGTAAAGCTTCGATGCAATTTCAGTATCAGGCAGAACAGTTTTTTCCACATCCAGCTGTTCTGTCAGCCGCTCCCATTCAGAGCGGTTGTCTCCTGTCTCCGGTTTCTTAAGAATCACTTTTTTCTGTTTCAGATCAGGCCTGAACGCAACCGGTCTCTGCATTCCTTCTGTAAGGATCTCCTCTTCCTGGCATCCGGACAATGTATCTACTTCAAGGTCACTGTGGATTTCCATCTGACATGCAAGCACCATGTGATCTTCTATTTTAACACGACATTTCCCGCACTTTCCCCGGCCTCCGCAAGGTGCATCAGGAACCAGCTTTGCTTTTCTTTCCGCCTCAAGGATCCTGGTACCCGGTTCCACCAGGATCTCCTTTTCCTCCCTGATAAATTTTATTCGGTACATTTTCATCCCTCCGATGGTCACTGTAAAGCAAAAGCCGCTCTGCCGTCTATGCCATGCACAGACAATACAGAGCGGCCTGTTTTATTTTCCCTTATGCTGCCAAAGCTTTTGCAAGAACTGCTGCGCTTGCTGCATCTTCTGAATATCCATCTGCGCCGATCTCATCTGCAAACTCCTTCGTGATCGGTGCTCCTCCAACCATGATCTTAACATTGCTTCTGAAATCTTCCGCATTAAGTGCTGCAACTGTATCCTTCAGAGCCGGCATTGTAGTTGTGAGCAGCGCTGAAAGTGCAATTACCTTAACATCCGGATTTTCTTTGTAACATTCAATAACCTTCGATGCAGGTACATCAACACCGAGATCAATAACTTCAAAGCCGGCACTTTCGATCATCATTGCAACAAGATTCTTTCCGATATCATGAAGATCTCCTGCTACAGTAGCGATGATAAGTTTTCCCATACTTCCTGTAGCGCCGGATGCAAGATGTGGTTTCAGAACCTCAACACCCTTTTTCATTGCACGGGCTGCTACCAGCATTTCCGGAACAAAGATTTCTCCGTTCTTAAATCTTTCACCTACAACAGCCATTGCATCGATCATGCTGTTAAGAATCTCTGTTGCCTCACAGCCTTCATCAAGAGCTGACTGTACAGCTGCACCTACAAGTTTTGCTTTTCCTTTTTCTACCAATTCTGCTACTTCTGTGATTTTTGACATAATCAAACACCTCCGCTTTTATCCGCATTCCGCATATGCGTTTTATTTATTTTTTTTCAGGTCCGATCAGACCTTCTCTGTATGCTCCGATGTATTCCATACAATAATCATCCAGACCAAGCAATGCCTCTGTTGCATATACAAGTCCAAGCATATCTCTGTTTGTAGGATCCATGATCGCACTGTCAAGGCCGGCATTCATTGCAAGTACCACAAATCCGAAATTGATAAGCTTACGTACCGGCAGATTGAAGGAAATGTTGCTGATCGCCGCTGTGATGTGGATCATCGGATACTGTTTACGGACACTTGAAATTACTTCCACGTTCATCGCAATACCATCTTCAGATGTACAGAGCATCTCAACCAATGGATCAATATGGATACGATCCGGTGAAATTCCGTACTCTTTCGCTTTTGCCATGATCTTGTCAAATACCTTCAGCCTGTCTTCCGCACTTTTGGGGATACCCGTATCATCGCTTAGAAGTGCGATAACCTGCCACCCTTTATTTTCAGGCTGTGCCATAAGAGGAAAAATCTTATCGATCTTATCTCCTTCACCGGATACAGAGTTAAATATACCCGGTTTCCTGCAGAATTTGTAAGCTTCTGTAAGAACATCTGCGCTGGGACTGTCTACGGAAATCGGAAGATCTGTCACTTCCTGAATACAGTCGATCATCCATTTCAAGGTTTCTACTTCTTCTGTTTCCGGAACAGATGCGCAACAATCGATATAGCTTGCTCCTGAGTTTGCCTGAGCAAGTGCCCGCTGCTTGATGAATTCTGCATCTCTGTTTGCGATCGCCTCCGCCACAGAGGGGATGGATCCATTGATTTTTTCACCTATGATTATCATACTATTTATCCTCCCGTTAACATATTCTGGCCTGCATCAAGAATTGTTACTGTTCATTCCGTTCTCAGTAACACGCTTCGCAGAATATTACCAATGAACAGTAACCAGGAATTCCTATTTCAGTTCCATGTCTTTTATATAATGATTGTATCAAAATAAATGCAAAAAACCAGCCGCATTTCATACCATAAACATTGCATTTATTCCTACATTTTGTAGGAATGTTTTTCAGGAAAGACCTTCGTAAGCAGCAATCTAAAATAAGCCCATAAATCATAGCTTTGTCTACGATTTATGAGCTTATGCTAACACTTATTTCATATTCCTTAAATTTCCCTGAAATCCGGTGTCCCGTACAGATCATACGGAGTACTCTGGTATACGTAATAATTCAACCAGTTCGTATACAGGTTGTTGGCATGGGCCCTCCAGGTGAGGAGTGGTTTGTTGTTTGGATCGTCATCTTTGTAATAGTTCTTCGGGATTTCAATAGGCAGACCCTTGGCAAGGTCTCTTTTATATTCGCCATCCAAAGTCACGCGGTCGTATTCCGGATGTCCCATAACAAAGATTTTACGTCCTCCCTCTGCCATTGCAAGGAACAGACCAGCCTCTTCGCTTTCCGCCAGGACCGTAAGGTCTTTGCATGCATGGATATCTGCAATAGGAACTTCTGTGTGTCTGGAATGCGGCGCAAGAAATACATCATCAAAACCCCGGACCAGCGGGATCTTACGGTTCAGTACCCTGTGCTGGAAAAGTCCGAACATTTTCTTATCCAGAGGTTTTTTCTCCAGGCCATAAAAATGATAAAGACTGGCCTGCGCTGCCCAACAGAGAAAGATCGTGGAAGTCACATGCTTCTCAGTCCAATCCATGATCTCAGTCAGCTCATTCCAGTAATCCACTTCCTCAAAAGGCATCTGCTCCACCGGTGCTCCTGTGATGATCATTCCATCAAATTTACGTTTCTTTATATCGGTGAATGTTTCATAAAACTTGTTCAGATGGCTGAGAGATGTATTCTTGGCTTCATGGCTCTCCACAGCCATAAATGTCACATCCACCTGCAGCGGTGTATTGGAAAGAGAACGCAGAAGCTGCAGCTCTGTTTCTTCTTTCAGCGGCATCAGATTCAGGATCAGAATCTGGATCGGACGGATATCCTGATGCATGGCACGTTTTTCGTCCATTACAAATATATTTTCTCTCTCCAGGATCTCCTTTACCGGAAGATCCCCCTGTGTTTTGATTGGCATTGTTTGCCCTCCTTATATATGAAGCGTCTCTTATAAAGGAGCCGCTCGGCTTTTTTCTTCAGATAAAAATTATCTCCAGTCTGTACGGCCTTTACTGCACTCCGGCAAGTTTCCGAAAATCTTCTTCTGAAAGGATCGGAATCCCCAGTTCTCTTGCCTTTTTGTTTTTGGATGAATTGGACTGGATGTCGTTATTGATCAGATAATTGGTCTTTTTGGTAACTGAACCGGTAACCTTGCCTCCCAGGGATTCGATCAGCTCTTTGGCCTCACTTCGATTTCCAAAGTGCACCAGACTTCCTGTGATCACAAAATTCATTCCTTCAAAGATCTGTTCCTGTTTGGGACTGTCCTCCTGAATATGAAGAAAGTTCATCAGATGATCCAGGCGGCGATTATTATCCTCATCCCTAAAATAAGCTACCAGATTTCCGGCAATGACCGGCCCGATGGTATCAATATCACTGACCTCTTCCAGACTGGCATGACGTATCCTGTCCAAATCGTTGTCAAAATGGCGGCAGATCACCTTTGCATTAGCCAGACCGATATTTGCGATCCCAAGACTGTAGATCACCCTTGGAAGTGTAGTCTCTTTCGCCCGTTCAAGACTTTCCATAAGATTATCATAGGATTTCTGCCCAAAGCCTTCCATTTCCACAATCTCATCTTTATACCGGCTGATCTCAAAAATATCGCCAAAATCATGAATAAATCCCCTGGCAATAAATTTCTCCAGTGTTGCCTCGGAAAGTCCGTCGATATTCATGGCATCCCTGCTTGTAAAAAGCCCAAAGGATTTGATCTTCTTGGCCGGGCACCCCGGATTGACGCAGAAAAGACATTCCACATCGTTTTCTTTCTTCACTACCGTTTCCTGTCCGCAGGCCGGGCAGGTATGCGGGATCGGTGCATTACCGCTTCCGGTCAGATTTTCCGCGATCTGAGGAATGATCATATTTGCTTTGTATACACGAATGGTATCTCCAATCCCCAGCTTCAGTTCCTTCATGATACTGATGTTATGCACACTGGCCCTGCTCACTGTGGTTCCTTCCAGTTCCACCGGCTCAAAAATTGCTACCGGATTGATCAGTCCGGTCCTGGACGGGCTCCACTCAATCTCCAGAAGTCTCGTATCACGCATCTCATCGGCCCATTTAAATGCCATGGCGTTCCTTGGAAACTTGGCCGTAGTTCCCAGAGATTCTCCGTAAGCAATATCATCATACAATGCCACAAGCCCATCTGACGGAAAATCATTGGTCGTAACTGCTTCCGCAAAGTAATCCATCGCTTCATCCAGAGTTTCCGCTGTGACTTTTCGATATTCCACAACCTCAAAGCCCTGTTCATTCAGCCACCGGAACTGCACCTCCCTGGAATTCCGGAAATCCACGCCTTCCGCGCTCACTAAAGAAAAAGCATAAAACCGTACGTTTCTCTTCGCTGTAATTTCGTTATTCAGCTGACGGACAGAACCACTGCAGAGATTTCTGGGATTTTTGTATTTGGCATCTGCATCTCCGATAGTTTCGTTGATCTTTTCAAAATCCGAATAGGTAATGATGGCTTCTCCGCGAAGTACCAGTCTCCCTTTAAAAGAAATTTTCAGAGGTATGTTCTTAAATACTCTGGCATTATTGGTAATAACCTCTCCCACAATACCATTTCCTCTGGTAACTGCCTTTATAAGCTCTCCGTTTTCATAGGTAAGCACGATCGTTAAGCCATCCAGCTTCCAGGATAAAAGTGTAGGATGTTCCCCGATAAACTCTCTCAAAGCTTCTCTCTCTTTGGTCTTATCCAGAGACAGCATCGGTCTCTCATGTTCCTCCTTGGGGAGCTGCTCCACTGCCTCATATCCTACATTAACGGTTGGACTGTCTGCCAGAACGATCCCTGTTTCTTTCTCCAGTGCGCTCAGAGTGTCGTACAGGGCGTCGTACTCCACGTTGGACATGATCTCCCTGTCTTCCTGATAATAGGCCCTGGACGCTTCCCGGAGCTTTTCTCCCAGCTCTTTCATTTTTTTTATGGATGATTCGTTCATGGCTTCCTCCCGTCCTTTTTTCTGATTTTTCGGAGGAAAACATCTCCTCCAGTTCTTTTCGTTCTTCCGGCCGGATCTCACGATATTTCCCCTCTTCCAGGCCATCAATATACAGATTCATGATCCGAACACGTTTCAGTGTTACGACTTTATATCCGAAATATTCACACATACGACGGATCTGGCGGTTCAGACCCTGGGTAAGGATGATACGAAAACTGTTTTTCCCTGTTTGTGTAACCTTGCAGGGACGTGTGACCGTATCAAGGATCGGCACTCCGCCGCCCATACCACGGATAAATTCTTCTGTCACCGGTTTATTCACGGTCACCTGATATTCCTTTTCATGGTAGTTCCCCGCCTTCATGATACGGTTCACCAGATCTCCTTCATTGGTAAGGAGAAGCAGTCCTTCGGAATCTTTATCCAGCCGTCCTATAGGATAGATCCGCACCGGATAATCCAGATATTCTGTTACTGTCATCTCATTCCGCTGTTTTCTGGTGCTGCAGACAATCCCTTTTGGTTTATGAAAAAGAAGCAGGATCTTTTTTTCCTGTTTTTTTACAGGCTTTCCGTCAATACAGATCTCCGCATCCGGAAGGATCTTCATTCCTGTGGAAACCAGTTCTCCATTAGCAGTAACTCTCCCCGCTTCTGTCAGTCGGTCTGCCTCTCTTCTTGAGCAGACTCCTATATCGCTTAAATATTTATTGATTCTGATTTTTTCGTCCATTGTTCTATTATATATTTTTTCTCATGCATTCGCAACCGGTTATTTTTCTTGTATTTTCTTGCTCATTATTGTATGATAAACAGAAATATACTTAAATATCAGGAGGAAAAACATGTCAGAGCATACTCCTCGTATGAACCGGCTGCTGATCTTTGTCGCTGTTTTCCTGTGTCTGATCTGCGGTATTCTCTTTACCCAGTCATCGGCCGGTCCTTTTGAAAGCAGCAGTACTTCCGTAGTTTCCATAAATACCAGCGATATTTCGGCTATTGAACCAAGTTCAGATCGCGATCACCATACAGATGCATCGATATCTTCCGGCGCTCCCTCACCTTCCGCCACACCGTCTCCTGTTCCCACAGAGATTCCCGAAACAGAAAAGGTTTCGCCGGAGGCAGAAAACGGAGTCTGGACACCGGATGGCACCAACTGGAAATTTATGGTTGACGGAACCGCCTATACCGGATGGCTTACCGACACAGATGGTCATCGATATTATTTCAACAAGGACGGAATCATGCAGACCGGCTGGATCACCCTAGGCAAAAAACGTTATTATCTGGACGAAGACGGAATCATGCAGACCGGAACCATCACCGTAAATGGAAAAAAATACACATTGGCAGCAGACGGTTCACTCAAAAAATGATCTTTCGTTATATCAGAGCAACAAAAATGCAGGTTCTTCCGGAACCTGCATTTTATTAACCCTTATTATTCTAACAGACCACTATAGACATAACCGGTCTGTCCATCATAATCAACCTGTATCCAGTCGCCTTCCTGCCCTTTCTTTTCAACTTCCGTTCCTGCAGAAAAACCACCGATAACCTCACCCTCTGAATCTGCGGAAGCACGAACATTACAATCCTCTGTAACTGTAAGCATTGTTCCTGCATCTGCGGAAGCACTGGCATCTTCACCAAGGCCCTGAAGGAACTCTGCCAGAGAGGGATCACTCTCCTGCGCAGCTTCATAGTCCGTCTTTACCTTTGTGATAAGCTCCTGCACATCCTTCTCAGATTCCAGTTTTTTCACATAGGCACTGATATCTGCATCGTCATCAGCACCACCTTTGATCTTCAGATTGCCGTCACTGCCCGTCTCCACATAAAACTGGCTCAGTGCCGGAACCGGAGTCTCAATTCCAGTACAGATATAATTAAAGACTACATAAACGACATACGAATCGTCCGTCAGTCCCTTCTTAGCGTAAACATTCTGTACCTCATACCCATCAATATAATCCCTTGAATTAATCTGCGACTCGTCAGCCGGCGTAAATCCGTCCTCAATCGTCTTAAGTGTTGCAATGTCTTTTTCCCCAAAAGCTTTATAATAGCTCTGAATCAGCTCGGTTACTTCCGTGCTGGCTTTTTCCATGGTTGTCTCCGCATCCGTATCTGCCGCGGAACTGGCGTCTTTCTTCTCGTCTGTCTCCCCATCATTTGCCGGAGAAGAAGGATCATTTTCCTGGTTACTTTGGGCTGTTGTCTGATCTTTATTGGAATTCCCCTTCTTACCTCCAACACAGGCGCGGACGCCAAAGATCAGAACAAGCACGATCACCAGAATGGCTCCGCCTAGCATAAAATAGCGAAGGTTATCTGATAACCATTCTCTGAAATCATCCAAGTTCTTGTCCTCCTTATCATAACAACACGCCGGAACAATTCCCACTGTTCCGGGCAACACACCTGAAGGGAATCGAACCCCCGCACATGGTACCGGAAACCACTGCTCTATCCACTGAGCTACAGGTGCATAATGAAAAACATAACTTCTAAATTCAGGTATGAAATTATCAAAGTAGGTTTACACTGTTTATGATTTTAACACAAATCCATGAAATTGTAAAGATTTTTTTAAACAGTACATATTCATCACACATTTTATGGTTGCTGTTCACTCCGTTCTCCGTATCATTTTACGCACTTTGGTCATTTTTCCAGGCCAGAAGGGCGAACACATTCACCCTTCAAACCTGTATACCACATATTTTTCTGTCTGTGCAATAGGGGTACATCCTGCCTGACGGATATAGTCATGATTTGTAAGATCTACCGGAAGAACGAGATAATCGGTTTCCGTTCTTTTCAATACCTGCCGGAACTTATCGATCCCTACATCCATCTGATAACTGATCACATCCATGATCACTTTCTGGATCTGGTAGGCCTTGCTGTTTTCGTAGTTTCCTACCACAGTACTTCCTGCACGATACAGGATAAAATTACGATCCAGAACAAGGATCAGTGACGGATCATACTGTCTAGCCACCAGATTCAGCTCATTGTCAAAAACAACCTTGAGTTGTTCTTTATCGCAGTCCTGATGGATCACATCGCATACTGAGCGCAGCTCATTCGGGACTTTATAGATGTTTTCCGCCATCACATAATCTTTTGCAATGCCGGGAACAGGTGTCCCCGTAGTGACGATCACTGCCGCAAGGATCAGCGCTGTTACAGCCTTCAGCCATCGAAACCTTACCGCTTCCACGATCCGTACAGCATAATAGGCAGCACCCGGGATCACCGGAAGGATCCAGATAAAACGATAATATTCATTTTCAAAATGTACCTTTGGTATCACATATTTTACAAGAACCGGATTATATACCGTAAGTGCCAGAAAGACCAGATAATACAGAAACACTCTGGATTCTTTTCTCCTGCGGTAAAAACTATCCCAGAGTATACCTGCCAGAAAAAATACAGGCAGCATACAGCCACTCCAGTAATTTTCCATACAGATCTGCACAAAACGCAGTCCCAGTTCTTCGATCGTTACTCCCGCCATTTTCTTCTCCTATCCATAGTATCTTCCCAGTTTCCTATGATGCCGGAAATGCGATCCATCCAAGCTTCGCCGAAAAATAAACCAGGGCATACAAAAATCCCGGCAGCATACAAAGCGCATAGGGAATCGCGTAGGAAAGCTTTTTCTTCAGCACCATCACCGGAAGGATCGCCGTACTGACTACTGCAGGATAAATAAGGGAGGATCCTGAAAACGTCAACGCACTGACTGCAGCAATGAAAAGCAGCACCCAGCTCTCTTTATTTCTGCCATCTTTGTTGAGCCAGAGCCGTATACTTACCAGAAGCGCTGCCGGAATGGAAATATTTGCCAGCAGGGCCTTCCCTTCATAAATCCGCATAAACGCAAAGGTTCCTGTTGTATAGATAGAAAAAGAAAACAATTGCATCAGACACACAAAAAGAACCATCAGGTCTGCTTTTTTTTCATCTCCACGAAAAAAGCTTTTTCCGATCTGGTAGATCAGAAGATTGATCATCAGCATGTTGATCACAGACATCACGACCTTGGACTGAACGATCGGGTGGATGCCCAGAAGGACACACCACACCGCATTGTTCATCGGATATGCAGAAAGATCATAGCGGAGATTAAAATTTCTCTGGATAACACCGGTAAGCGGACTGTATCGGGCAAGAGTGTCTGTATACACAGAAGTGCTTACTGCACCAATATAATGTGTTGCATCTGCAGTAACGTCCTGATATGCAGCCACCAGAAAACACTGCAGGATCACTGCCGCAGCGGTCAAAAGCAGCAGCAGTGAATGCTTCCGAAATGTTTCTCCTATCCGGTTCAGCTGTCCTTTCCAAAGTTTATGCGCAAACAGACATGCTGCCAGTACACAAGTTGCCATGATCACCATCCACAGATACGAAAAGGTACTCAGTTTTACCCATTTCAGTGTCATAGGAACTGCAAGTATCTCAAAAACCGCAAAATACAGAAGATATCCCAAGACCAGTTCCATGGTTACTTCCGCCTTCATTTTCAGTATCCGTGTCAGCAGACTTCCTGCACAGAAAAATACCAGCAGCTCCAGGATCAGTCCGGCAATTGCCAGTATCAGCTCCTGCATTTCACACCTTCTCTCCGGCTTCTCTGGCAAGGATTCCCATTGCAACCTTCTCCGGAGTGATCGGGAGCTCTCTGACACGTACACCTGTTGCATTATAAACCGCATTGGCAATAGCCGGACAAGGTGTATCGATCACAAGCTCACCAATGGATTTTGCGCCGAAAGGACCTGTCTTCTCGTAGCTGCTCTCAAACTCGATCCGCACCTTCGGAATATCCATACGGTTGGGGATCTTATACTGCATAAAAGAATTGTTACGGATCTTTCCCTTATCTGTATACTGTACATCCTCATACAGAACCATTCCGATTCCCTGACCGATACCGCCTTCTGCCTGCACTCTGGCAAGATTTGGATTGATCGGAGTTCCACAGTCAATCACGCCCACATAATCAATGACATCGATCTGTCCGGTCTCTTTATCGACCTCCACTTCAGCGGCACCTACCATAAACGGTGGCGGAGAGATCGGAGAAGAATATTCTTTTACAACCTGAAGCTCACTGCAGACTCCACAGGTCGCTTTTCCTGCGATCTGCTGCAGCGTTACCTCTTTTCCGTCTTCTGTGCGGACTTTTTCTCCGTCAAAATCAGAATCCTCTGCAGATACTCCAAGCATCTGTGCGCCAAAAGCGTGGATTCTCTTTCTGAGTTCTCCGCAGGCCTGGATCACGGCATTTCCGGTTGCATAGGTTGTGGAAGATGCATAAGAACCGGAATCATAGGGAGAAATATCTGTATCCACACTGAATACCACGATATTTTTCATATCTGTATCCAGACAGTCTGCTGCCATCTGAGCAAGAATGGTATCACAGCCGGTTCCCATATCAGAACATCCAAGTGCCAGGGTATAGGAACCATCCTCATTTAATTTAATGTCTGCTCCGCCGACATCGATCCCTGCAATAGATGAGCCCTGCATGGCCATAGCGATACCGACACCCCGTACTTTGCCGTTACCCATATCACGGAACGGATATTTCTCATCCCATCCGATCATTTCCTTTGCACGGGCGAGGCATTTATCCATGGTACAGCTGCCGTTGATCGGTACATCCGGATATCCCGGAAGTGCCTCTCCCTCCATAGGCATGTTCAGCTCGCGGAATTTTACCGGATCCATCCCCATCTTATGAGCCAGCTCATCTGCTGCGGACTCCACAGCAAAAATACCCTGTGTGGCACCATAGCCACGATAAGCGCCAGCTGCCTGCATATTGGTGTAAACAACATCATAGGCAAAACGGTAGGCTTCCGTATGACGATACAGCGCAATGGATTTATGGCCTGAAAGTCCTACGGTTGTAGGCCCATGCTCTCCATAGGCACCGGTGTTGGAAAGAGTATAAAGATCGATTGCCTTTACAATACCGTTTTCATCTGCACCCATACGGATATGGACTTCCATCTCATGACGCGGAGAAGACGCGATCATGGATTCCTTTCTGGAAAAAACGATCTTGGACGGACGCCCGGTAACCCATGTTACCAGTGCCGGGAAAACCTCACTGACAGAAGACTGTTTTGCACCAAAGCCCCCGCCGATACGAGGCTTGATCACACGAACTTTGGAAGACGGAATGTTCAGCGCATTTCCTACGATCCTTCGGATATGGAACGGGATCTGGGTGGAAGAAACCACCGTCAGTCTCTGAAAATGGTCCATATAACAGTAGGTACGGAAGGTCTCCATCATGGTCTGCTGATTTGCCTTTGTATGGTAAACCTGGTCTACTGTATACGCACATTTTTCCAGCATGGCATCCACATCACCCACTTCTTCTACATTGGAGGAACAGAGATTACGCTTATTATCTCCGCCGGCCGGGATCGGCATATACCAGTCATCCTCCGGGTGCACCAGAATGGGATTATCCTTGGCTGTGTGGATATCCAGAACCGCTTCCTCCACACGATATTTTACCTTAATGCGTTTCAAGGCTTTATCTACTGCCTCTTCTGTCTCACCGGCTACGATGGCAACCGGATCCCCTACAAAACGCACATGTTTATCTATGATATAACGATCCCATGGACTGATCTCAGGCGCTGTCTGCCCGGCCAGAGTAAATCTTTTGTGGGAAACATCCTCATAGGTCAGAACACAGGCAATCCCCTCGATTTTCTTTGCAGCATCTGTCTTGATCTCTTCCACCCAGGCATTGGCATGAGGACTTCTTAAGATCTTGACGATCAGGCAGTCAGAAGGTGCAAGATCATCGGTATAGACCGGTTTTCCGGTTACCAGAGACATTGCATCTGTTTTTGGCACCGGCTTGTTTACGTATTTCATTTTCCTTCCTCCTGTCCTTTTTTATAGTCGAGAAATTTCAGGATACTTCTGGTCTGTCCCACAAATCCCGAGCAACGGCACAGATTTCCGGAAAGATACTCCAGGATATCCTCTTCTGTGGGATCTTCCAGTTCCTTTAACATGGCAAATACATTCATGATAAATCCCGGATTGCAGAAGCCGCACTGCTCTGCTCCCTCATTTGCCATAAAAGCGCCGAATTCCTTTGCTTCCTCCTGCATTCCCTCCAGAGTCACGATCCGTTTCCCGTCTGCGCGGGCAGCCAGCATGGAGCAGGACAGTACCGGACGTTCATCCATCAGCACAGTACAGAGACCACAGTTTGCAGTCTCACAGCCACGTTTTACGCTGTAACAGCTGTTTTTCCGCAGGAAATCCAGAAGCAGTTCATCCGGACGTACCTCTGCCTGCCGTTTTACACCATTCAGCCAGAAAGTGATATTCATTCTGCTCTCCCTCCGATCTCTTCCCAGGCTCTTCTTGTAAGGACTTTCACAAGAAGACTTCTGTATTCTTTTGAAGCACGCATGTTCTTGTCTGTAGAAACATGTTCCGCCGCATATGCGGCAAAAGATGCTGCTGCATCCTTTTTCTGCTGTGCATTCATCTGTACAAAATCTTTTAAGATTTCCTCTTCATCTTCCACAATCATTGCTTTTCCGGGTCTGGCCCCAATGACAGTTCTTGCTTTTCCATCAATAAGAGCGGCCGCACAGGTGAGCACAGGAAAATCTGTGGAATTGTTCCGCTGACTTAAGTACACACTGTTCAGCGGCTGTTTTTTTACAATGATATTTACCAGGATATCGTTATCCTTTTCCATGGATGCAAACTGTGCCAGCGGAATGGTTCCGCCATTGTACAGCTCCACCCAGGTATCCAGTGCCAGAAACATGGTCAGTACATCGGAAAATCCGAATCTTCCGAAAATACTTCCGCCCACTGTGGCACAGTTTCGAAACTGCACACCCACAATGTGCCGTACACTTTCACGGATAGCACTGTTTGTATAGGCATTCAGCTCTTTGTGGGTTTCCAGCGCATGAAGTGGTGTCATGCAGCCGATCACAAATGCTTCTTCTGTTTCTGTAATAGTATCCAGCCCAAGACCTGACAGGTCAATGGCTGTCATGATGTTCCGGTTTCCCATTTTCAGCCAGACCATACCGCCCAGCACACAGGCTGTTCTTTTCTGGTTCAGTTCATATGCCTGTTCAAGGCTTTCTGCCTTTACGTAATTCTTTATCTTCAGCATACTTTATTCCCTTCTGAATTCTCATTCTCTTTCTTTACGGCTGTTTTTTCAGCCGAACATTTATTTTAACAGACTGTCAGCTAAATAGCTATTGTTTTTTCTCTTCTGTTCTGACACCTCATTAGACAGCGGTCTCCAGAACGATAAACTGATACGGTTTCAAAATGATCTCTTTTTCTGTGATCTCCACAGCTTTCTGATTATTCAGAAGCACCTCTTTTACTTCTCCCGGCAAAGATACCTTCTGTGACTGTGCCTGCATATTTCCCAGGATCAGAAGATTTTTCTCACCGTTTCTTGTATATGCGATCAGATTCTTCTGTTCTTCCTGATATGGAGCGAATGTTCCGTATACAAGCGTTTCTTTATATTCCGGAGCTTTTCTCAATGCAGTCAGCTTTTTGTAGAAAGAAAGGAGGGAGTTACTATCCGTTAATTGAGACTCTATATTGATCTCCTTATAATTCGGATTAACCCCAAGCCACGGCTCTCCTTCTGAAAATCCCGCATTTTTCTCTGCGCTCCACTGTACCGGAGTTCTGGCATTGTCTCTGGAAAATGCGGAAGCAGCATCAAGCGCTTCTTTTTCACTGCATCCGGCACGGAGCGCTACCTGGTATTCATCGATGGTACTGATGTCATCGATCTGATCTATAGAAGTAAACTCCATATTTTCCATACCGATCTCCTGCCCCTGATAAATAAACGGAATTCCCTTCAGCAGGAAATAAACACCTGCCAGGAGCTTCCTTGAATCCGGGCAGCGGTCTTCCGGAGAAATATAGTGACAGACACCTCTTGGCTCATCATGATTCTCAATAATGTTGGAGATCATGCCGGTATCCCCGATCTTTTTCTGCGTATGGAAAATACACTTCTTGTACTCTTCCGGAGTCAGGTACGGTTTGGATGCATACCAGCCATCCTCGCTCTTTCCGTAACAGGTTTCCTCAAAATCAAACATGGATGAAAAATATCCGTTTTCTCCGATAAAATCTTTGATCTCATCTTCCTTTTCATTGAAGACCTCTCCTACAGTAAAAGCATCATAGGGATGAAAGCACTTCTCAGCCATCTCTCCCAGAAATTCTCCAATCCCTTCTGCCTCCTCCAGCATCCTCTCGATGCTGCAGAGCCCATCTGCACGATCGGCAGGATAATCGGAAAACGGAAGCTTCTTCTTGATATTGATAATGGCATCAATACGAAATCCGCCAAGCCCTTTTTCCATCCACCAGCGGATGTTTTTGTAGACTTCCTCTCTTACTTCAGGATTCTCCCAGTTGAGATCCGGCTGCTTCTTGTGGAATACATGGAGATACTGTTTATCCGGATGTCCCGGAAGCTCTTCCCATACCGGACCACCGAAATAGCTTCTCCAGTTGCAGGGAGCTTTGTCATCCTTTTTGTCCCGGATATAAAAGAAATTTCCATACTTTCCGTCCGGATCCTTAATGGCCTGCTGAAACCACTCATGCTCATCGGAGCAGTGATTTACCACCAGATCCATAAGGATGTACATTTCTCTTTTTTTTGCTTCTGCGATCAGACGATCCATATCCTCCATGGTCCCAAACCTCGGATCAACCGCATAATAATCTGCAATGTCATATCCCTGGTCTGCAAGGGGAGATTTATAGATTGGGGAAAGCCAGAGGATATCTGCTCCCAGTTCCTTAAGATAATCAAGCTTGCTGATGATTCCCGGGATGTCTCCGATCCCGTCTCCGTTGGAATCATAAAAGCTCTTGGGGTATATCTGATATACCACCTTGTCATGCCACCATTTTCGTTGCATCGTAATTCCTCCTATGCCTGTTTGATCATGCAGTACTGCTTCAGATCAAATCCTTTTTTCTGTACAATGCCGTATAATTTAAATCCGAATTTCTCATACATGGAAACATTTGCCGGATTATGGGTTTCCAGAGAAATCATCAGCTTATGCCTGTCCGCATAATCGATCACCTCATCCATCAGCTTTTCAGCAAGACCGTGATGCTGCATCTTCGGCGCCACTGCCAGATAGATCACATGAAGTCTTTCTGCTGTATGAAGCTGGGAAGTCCAGCTGGAATTCAGATAGTCTTTTCCCTGGATGAATTTCCGCAGGGTCGCAAGACTTGGATCCTCTTTGATCAGATAGCCATCTGTTTTCAGAAGGGCAAAAAAATCCACCATCAGATTATGTAAGGCTGCTTCATGCTCCGTTCCGTCGGATACTACCAGGATGCTGTTCAACTCACTGCTGTCTGCATAGATCTCGCAGGTCTCAAAAAACTCCGTAAGATCACAGGTAAAAAGCTCCGGCATCAGCCGTTTTCTGGTATCCCTGTCCGGGATCAGTGCATGATACAGAGGATCCTCCGAAAAACATACGGTCAATATCCGGATCAGCTTATCCAGATCTTCTTCTTTCACTCGGTATAAATTATGGCTTTCCATTCTTTCCTCCAGGTATGGTTTTATTCTGTTCCTTTTTCAAACATATCACTGACCTCGCAGATCAGATTCCTGAGCTTTTCCGCTGCACGGATCAGATATTCAATATCATCCGCATAATAACGCTTCTGTCTTTCCCAGGCTTCCTTGAGGCTCTGCTTTTCTGCCTCCAGGCTGTCACCCGGCTTCTTTTCCTTCAGGCTTTCCACAAGATCATAAAGGTTCTCATGGTGGATGATCCTGCCCTTTCCCCACATCAGGCGATCCGGGGACTGCTTCAAAATATATTCTGTAAAATGATAAAAGACTTCCCGCTCAAACTGAAAGGCATAACAGTTGTTGTCAATACTGTAAAAAGCCTCCAGCGCAGGTGCGATCTCTCCTTTTTCCAGATATCCCATCGCTTTCTTCAGTGCATAAAGATTGTTCTGCACTGCCTGCTGCGGAAAGATCACATTGTCATCCCAGTCCAGACGTACCAGATAATCCTGGGATTTCCGGAATACACCGAGAAGCTTTTCGGTAATGGCATCAGCTTTTTTCCAGTCACGTTTTTCTTCCGGAAGGCTGTTGAAGCGCCGTACCTGCTCTGCAAGGATGGCAGCCGCTTTTTTTGCCTCTTCTGTTTTTTTCAGAAGGAGTGTACTGTCGGCGCCGGTCTGCATACACAGATCCGTATCCAGGGTCTTAATACTTTGGTCCAGTACCCGCCCGAAATCCATTGGCGGCAGAGCAAGGCTGTCAATAGCCAGAAGAAGTTTCAGATAAAATTCATGATGGAATCTGTATACCTCTTCCTCATAAACATCCTGGTTATCGTATTGGGAATGATAATAATTTTCCATAAAGGGACCACCGCTGAAATCATTGACCATGGACGGGATCCCGGAAATAGCCATGGTAAAATCATCAGACCAGGTTTCAATGGGATACAACGTGGTCATGCCCTCCGGATAAATCCCCTCCGGCATCTGCACAGCATCCACGAAGCTGCGCACAAAATCCGCATACTCATAGGTACATCGTACTGCATCTCTGGTACTGTGTGCATGAGCCGGAAGCTCAAAATTCAGATCTGCGATCACGTGCCCCTGCCACTCCGGTCTCGCCTCAAATACCTGGCGGTAAGCACCTGTGGACCAGTCATATTTTGTGTCGGAAATCCCCCATTCTTCTGCTGCAAGAGCACATACCACAATAGTATGGCGAGGTTTATAGCCACCACGGAGCAGCGCCCTGGCAATTCCAATGATCATGGCCACTGCCGCATTATCGTCCTGAAATCCCTCAAAATAGGAATCATAGTGAGCACTTAACAGGATCATGGAATCCGAATCAGTTCCCGGGATTTTGCCAACGATATTGTAGGTATACTGGTCTTTGATCACCTCTGTATCCGCATCAAATTCCACGGAAAGCTCCGGAACACGATTCCCATTCTCATTTTTTTCCTCCATCAGCTGACGGATCATAAGAAAATCTGCCCGTGACATGGAAAATGCAGGCGCACAGGAAGGTCCTGCGATATCCTGTGCATTCAAAGCCGTATCATCGATCTGTGCGTATCCTCTGCTCTGTACGGCGATCAGAGCTGCTGCACCCTTCAGGTGTGCCTGATACACCGGGTAGTTGATCCACCATTCTTCTCTCTGATTGATCTCGATAAGAACCAGCTTTCCTTTCACATCGATATCCTTATATTCGTCAGCTGTACCCTTTCCAAGATATACAAGATCAAACCTCTGAAAGCCATTGGTCTTAAAATCTGTCTGATATGCGCCAAGCTGGATCTCCCGGCAGGTTCCCTCTCTGTCATGGCAGCGCATCACAGCTTTTTTAAATTCCCATGCATCCACACGGATCTTATCTTTTTCTACCTGTGTGAGACCGGCTTTTTTCATTTCTTCCAAAAGCATATCTCCGGTTTTTCGCTCTGCCAGGGAGCCTGCTGTACGGTATCCCAGAACCGGATTTGTTTTTTCCTGTTCCATGCGCCTGGCCAGATCATAAGATTCTTTTATATTCAGGCATGAAACACATTTCTCCACGATGTTCAAATTTACTGTCATCCCTTTCTCGGCAGTTCCCTGCCGGCAGTTCCGTCCTCCCGGCAGAGATATTCCTCTAACCGTTATAGATTATACCTTATCAATGTGCGGATTTCCAGATAAAAAAACGCGATTTGTTCTGACAAAAAATCCATCTCACAAATCACGTTATTATAATTTCTTTTTAGCCGGAATACCGAAGCGCATCAATAGGCTTCCTGGATGCTGCCTTGTTAGCCGGATACAGACCAAAATCACACCGATCATCAGAGACATGGTGTTGGTGACACCGGGCATGGCTTCCATGATCTCTGACTGATCCACAATGGAAAAAGCGTCTTCGTCCTGCTCAAAGCGTTCCATCAGGAGCTCTGTAAGCGCATTTTCTGCCGGCTCCAGGCTATCCTCATCTGCTCCGGATGCGTAAAACATGGTCACATCCAGTACATTATCCGCAAGCCTGGTCATAGTAGAAAACGGGATGTGTCATCGTTCCGTTGGAATATATTGGATACTACTGCATGCCACGCCATTTTCATGCTCTGAAGGATCATATGCTCACCTCATTGATCTCAAGACCGGAAGGAACATACTGCTCTTCAGCTTCTGCCAGGTCCAGATTACCGGTACCCACACTCGTCTTGGAAAGGTTCCCTTTTTTCGCCTCCGCCGATTACGTTTTCGCTGCTGTTTTCTGCGCCGGCTTCGTATGCGCCACTTTAAAATATCCCACAGTTCCCTCACCTGCCACACAGACAGCCGCCATCGGGATGATCACCATAAGCCTTTTACGCCGTCGTTTCATTTTCCTTAACCTCCAAATATGCTATGTATGTTCTCTCTGTTTTAAAAATGTTTTAAAAGAAAAATGTGTAAAGTCTTTGTGTGATCTGTGAAAACCCGGTGAAAAAGGTATGATATTTTTCATATGCAAATACAAATAATTAATTATATTTTCTGTCTGCTGCCATTATTTTTTGTATATATTAAATATTATTTTAAAAATTATATATTATTTTCTGGTATTTTTTACCGAAATATGTTATAAAAGAAGTAAGAAAAACTACCGAAAATCAGATATTCCTGCTTTCGGTCCGAAATAAAGGAGGTATCTTTATGGCAAAACGTATTATCACCATCAATCGTATGTTTGGAAGCAACGGACGCCTTATCGGCAAGACTCTGGCTGAAAACCTAGACATCGGTTTTTATGATAAAGAACTGATCGACATGGCTGCCAAGAAAAACAATATCCCCTTCGACACCCTGGCAAAGGTAGACGAGAAAAAAGCCAGTCAGTGGGTATTTCCCGTTGACAGTGAGCTGCAGTTTACAGATAATTTCTCTTTTGTACCAATGAACGATGTGCTCTATGATCTCCAGAGAAAGATCATCCTGTCCCTTCCGCAGAGAGAGGACTGCGTAATTGTCGGCCGCTGTGCAACCAGTATCCTGAAGGATAAATCACTTAAACTTTTTATCCATGCACCTTTTGAGGAAAGAGTTCAGAATGTGATACGCCGTACCGGCAGAGAAGAAGCCAGCGCACGGAAGCTGGTCAAAAAAATGGATAAAGAGAGAAAGGCTTACTATGAATACTTTACAGACAGCAAATGGCTGGATATGACACAGTATGATCTCTGTATTGACAGCAGCCGGTTTTCTATGGAGCAGATTATTGAGATTGTAAAGAGATGTCTTTAGGATTCTTTTTTCTGAAAATTTTTTCTGAAAAATGTTTTTACGCTTTGGAAGCGTAAGTGAAACCGCAGGGGAGGGGAAGCACTCGTAGTTGCGAAAGGCCGTTTCCCCTCCCCTGCACCCCTTCCCTCAGGCCCCGCTAGAAATCGTACGTTTTGGTCATGTTACGTTATTGACAGGGCGATGGATTCTGCGTTTGTTTAAAACGCCAGGCTGTGCCGATCTCATCGGCATAACACCTTTCAACAAGAAGACGTATCCTTCCCACCATTCCAACACATTGAGCAACACCAAAATATTTATTGACCAGACGCTATTCTTCCCACACCTCCAACTGCGGACGCTCAACTCATCAAAACGTAAGGACAGGACACCACGCGTCCGCTTCCACCTCTCCGTCTGAAACGTCAGCCGGGGAAGTGACAGTCCTCCGGGCTGCTACGGAGGAGGGGTGATGATGGTTAGGTTGCGGGAGACGGCGTTATTGTGGAAGGGCCCAGCTGTTTGAGCCGAAGGCGAGTTCTGGGCCCTTCCGCAATGGTTTTAGCCGGCTCACGGAACCTTAGCAGCATCCCCCGACGGAGTCCGGCCCGGAGGACTGTCACTTCCCCGGCGTCCGTTCACCAATATACTCTTTCAAAAACTCATATATATCCCCCTCCAGCGGCGGACACCCCTCCACATAATTCTGAAACTTACAGGTACAGTGTCCCACACCAAGCATTCCCGTCTTACCACGATACCCCTGTCCGATGCAGATCTTTTCATCCAGCTTCTCAAAAAGCCCCTCTTCCTTCAGCATCTCCAATGCCGGGATCAGATACCCGTAGCAGGCACTGCAGGATTCCACTTCCTCCACGGCATCCGCAAGCTCCACAACCTTTCTGGATACCGGCATCCTCTGATCCGCACCATCCTCCAGAAATCTGACATCTGCTTTGGAAATATCTGAACAGCCCACGCCAAGATCACCTGCCAGCTTCACATAAGGAACCTCAGCTACCTCATAATGCATCATCTGACACACATATGCATCCACAAGAACCGGATCACAGGCAGCAATCACCCGGTTCATCACAACAGGATTTCCGCCATCTTCAAAATCCAGATCCCCGCAGATATTATCCACAACAATAAAATCCTGCCGTATCCCCATATTCAGATGAGCAATGGGTTTATGAAGCCCCAGGGAATGAAACCGTCTCTTTTCCTTATTTGGGATCAACCCCTTCATATTCTTAAGGGCACAGGTGATCTTTGTCTGACAATGACCTTTCAGAACCGGCACATTGATCAGAAAATCAAGCTCCTTTACCCGCTCACAGACATTCAGCTCCATTCCGCCGCAGTCCACAGAAATACCCTTATCCTTCTGCATATCCCAGAACGGCACCTGATACTCTTCCTCAAGCCTGTCAAAGCCACAGGTCTCAAAGGCCTCCCTTGTCTTATCTCCTACCCAGGATCCCTCCAGCATCACCATATCCCGGAAGCCATGCTCATTCAGATACTCGATAATTCCTGCAACCACTTCCGGATGAGTCGTTGCACCCCAGGAAGCCTCTGAAGGAGAAACCAGATTCGGCTTGATCCCGATTTTTTTCTTTCTGTCCCCGATATGGGACTGAAGATCCGCTTTTTCCAGAAGCTCCTTTGTCATTCTTTTATATTCCGTACCACTGGTAATAAAAATCTGATTTTTATCCATAATTATCAAAATTCCTTTCTTTCTGCAATGTGAATGTTGATCCAGATCCACACCAAAGCCCTGCAAAGCTTTTATCATCAGATAAGCCAGACAAAACAGCCGACAAATACAGCATTCATCACAATCATCACAATCATAAAAAATACCCTCTCTACCGGTTTCCCGGTAAAAAGGATATTTTATCCGACACAGCAGTCTCGTATTATCTTTCGATCTTTGCCCCGTTCCACCATGGGAATTCTCGGTTCAGCCATTTTCCTGCAAGCTCACTCCATGGTTCACAGGCTCTTGCGATCCCTCTGCCGTTTTCGTTGGCAGTCAGCTCATTTGCCAGGCCGATCCCATGGGGTCCCTGCGGAAAAACATGATACTCCACTGGAATGCCCTTTTTATAGAGTGCCTGAACAAAGAGAAGTGTATTATCCAGCAGCACCGTCTGATCCTCAAAGGTATGCCAGATAAAGGTTCTGGGTGTATCTTCCGTAACCTGAAATTCCAGAGACATCCGATCTTTCAGCTCCTCATAACGATCTCCCAGAAGATTTCGAAAGCTTTCTTCATGACCAGCTTTCCCTGAAGTGATCACCGGATAATTCAGGATCATGCCATTGGGACGGATCCTCTCGTTTTCCATTCCCGTGATTCCGGCAAGCTCCTCCGTATTCCAGAATACTCCCAGAGAAGCTGCCAGATGGCCACCTGCCGAAAAACCTGACACAATGATCTTATTCTTTTCAATATGCCACTTATCGCTGTTCTCTCTGAGAAGAGCTACTGTTTTTGCCAGCTGACGGAGAGCCACCGGATATCTGGCAGGTGCCACGCTGTAACGAAGTACCACTGCGTGATAGCCCATTCCCATAAACCGGACAGCAATGGCTTCTGCCTCTCTGTCTGAAGTCATGCAATAAGCTCCGCCCGGACAGATCACTATGACCGGACGCTTCTGTCCCGGATAGAGTTCTTCCGACTCCTGCCAGAAATAGGTCTCTATCCATGCCTCATTATAGTCCTTTGTTTTTTCTTCGATCACAATTCTTTCGTTGATCATTCCGACTTTCCCTTCTTCATTTCATTGCTTCTCTGATCGCTGCAAGAAGTTCATCGTACTCTTCGTAAGCCGGAATTTCCGGATGATCTGCACGGATCTGCTCTGTACTGCGGAAAAGGAAGCCTGCTTTGCTTGCCTGGATCATTCCAAGATCATTGTAGGAATCTCCACTTGCAATAGTCTCAAATCCCATGGACTGCAGTGCCTTCACAGTTGTCAGCTTGGATTTTTCACAGCGCATCTTAAAGCCTGTGATCTCTCCGTTCTCTGCTACTTCCAGGGAATTACAGAAAAGTGTCGGACGTCCAAGCTTCTCCATCAGTGGAGTTGCAAACTGTGTAAAGGTATCACTGATCAGTATCACCTGGGAAAAGGATCTCAGCTCATCCAGAAATTCCTTCGCTCCCGGAAGGGGATCGATCTTTGCAATAGTCTCCTGGATCTCTTTCAGTCCCAGACCATGCTCTTTCAGAATTCCAAGTCTCCAGTTCATCAGCTTATCATAATCCGGCTCATCACGGGTTGTTCTCTTGAGCTCCGGGATTCCGCTTGCCTCTGCAAATGCGATCCAGATCTCCGGTACCAGTACACCTTCTACGTCCAGACATGTAATATACATCTTTCATATCCTCCTCTTGATCCAACTTACCGTTAATATTTCACAGAGTCTGACTCCTTCCGGCTGTCAGAACTCTTTAATCTTTTAGCACTTTACCCTGATATTACCATATGCTCTCAAGGTCTGTAAACAGTTTTATTTTTTCTTCTTTTCCGATTCATAGATTTTCAGCTCTTTCAGTGCTTTTTCCCCAAGAGGATACAGCATGAAAATATTAAAGATCGTCATCAGGCCGATTCCTACATCTCCCAGATCCCATACAAATGTGTAAGCCGCGATCCCACCGATAAACAGCATCACCAGTGCCAGCACCTTATATCCTGTCTGTGAACCCCAGTTATCACCAAAAAGATAAGCCACATTGCCTCTTGCATAAAACAGGATTCCCAGGAATGTGGAAAAGCTGAACATAAACAGTGTTGCAGCAATAAAGATCACTCCAAACTGCCCCATATGATAATGCATGGCAGTCTGAAGAAGTTCCATTCCGGAAAGCCCCTGTACCAGATCTTCCGGGGCCAGAAGCATGATCATAGCTGTACAGCTGCAGATCACGATCGTATCCACAAATACACCCAGGGCCTGGACAAATCCGGCTTTTACCGGACTGTCACATTCTGCTGCCGCTGCTGCACAGGGAGCGGAGCCGCTTCCCGCCTCATTGGAAAAAAGGCCTCTTTTTACTCCGTTCATCAGCACGACGCCAAATCCGCCGGCAACAGCCTGACGAAATCCGAAAGCTTCTTCAAAAATCCGTTTAAATACTCCCGGCATACTTCCAAGATTTGTAAATATAATAAACAGCGTGATCACAAAATAAAGCACTGCCATCACCGGTACCAGAAGATCCAGAACTTTAACCGTTGCATTCTTCCGAAGTACGATCACAGCTGCAATCACTACCAGCACGATGGTAGTATACAGCGGCGGAATATCAAAAGCATTTTTGAAAGACGCCGTGACGGAATTGCTGATAACCTGACTGATCCCACACCAGCAGATCAGGCCGGAAATGGCAAACAGAACGGAAAGCAGAACCTTTTTTCGTTTTCTGCCCTGTTTTTCTTCCCAGTAGCGGTGGATATAGTAGGCAGGACCGCCCCTGTAGCCACCATAAAGAGGATCCTTTTCTTTATAGAGCTGTGCCAGGGTTGCTTCGATAAAAGCAGTGGAGGAACCGATCAGCGCCGTGATCCACATCCAGAATACCGCTCCTGCACCTCCTGCCGAGATCGCAGCTACCACACCGACCAGGTTTCCCATTCCCACACGGGTAGCTGTAGACACGATCAGCGTCTGAAATGCTGAAAGATTATTTTTGTCACTTTTCTTTTCTGACAGGGCTCGTACCATATCCGGAAAAAGACGGATCGGCAGAAGCTTTGTCCTGATGGTAAAATAGATACCGGTCGGAATCAGAAGCAGGATCAGAAGTGAGATTCCCAGCGTACTTCCTCCCGGAAGCGGGATCTTTATCAGATCTCCCCACAGAAATGTATAGACCTTTTCGATCATTGTTACTATCATGTTACTGTTTCCTTTCCCCAATCACCCCATGTGATCGTTTTGTTCTCTTTTTCTGCCCGTTGTTTGTATTTATTTCTGCAACGTTTTAAACGGGCAAAGCGTATCTTTCATTATAATAGCTTTCTGTTTGTATGTAAAGAAAAATCCCGAATCTTTCGATCCGGAATTTTTTTGTATTGGTAACTTTTCTGTTATTCGACAGATTTCTGATATCTGTCTGTTTTTATGTGCATAGCTGCATTTTACTCTCAGCCAGCCAGGTGGAATATCTCGATCAGGAATATCCAGCTCATTCCATAGTATGTTATCACGGCTACAAGGTCATTCACCGTAGTGATCAGAGGACCTGAGGCTACTGCCGGGTCCACACCAACCTTTTTCAAAAACAGCGGTATGCAGGTTCCCACTGCACTGGATACCAGCATAGCCACCAGCAGGGATAATCCGATACAGCCGGATACCGCATAGGCAAATACGAGTGTTTTTCCTTTGAATAAGAAAATATACAATCCGATCAGTACAAAAGACAGAATGCCGAGCAGACCACCGTTGCAAAGACCGATCCGCATTTCCTTCAGCACAAGCTCTGCTTTCTGTCTGCCCGTCAGCGTCTCATCCATCAGTACACGAATGGTTACAGCCAGGGACTGGGTTCCAACATTTCCTGCCATATCCAGGATCAGCGACTGAAAGCACATGATGATCGGCAGACAGGTAACTACTTTTTCAAACATTCCCACAACAGAAGATACCACCATACCAAGGCCCAGAAGAACGATCAGCCAGGGCATTCTTTTTTTCATGCTTTCAAAAAGAGGTTCTTTCAGATCTTCCTCTGCAGTCAGACCAGCCAGCTTTGCATAATCCTCTCCCATCTCATCGTCTACCAGATCGATGATCCCTGCGGATGTGATCACTCCAAGGAAACGATTGTCATCGTCCAGTACAGGAATGGAATCTTCAGAATAATCCTTCAGCCGTTCCATACAGTCATCGATCTGCTCAGTACCATACACATATGGATAGGAGGTTACGATCAGCTCTTCCATAGGGTGGTCCTGTCTTGCTGTGATCAGATCCTTCAGATCCAGGGCTCCATAAAACTCCCCTCTGTCCGTCACTGCAAAGATCGTAGAAATATTATCATTATCTGCCGCCTGGGAAACCAGCTCACTCATGGCCTGCTTTACGGTCAGGTTTTCACGGATCACAATGCAGTTCGTTGTCATTCTGCTTCCGATCTCATCCTCATCAAAAGAGCGGATCATTTCGATATCTTTCCGCACCTGTTCATCCAGAAGCTGGATCAGAAGCTTGCGTTTTTCTTTATCGATCTGCTTTAAAACATCTGCCAGGGCATCGGTTTCCATTTTGGAAAGAATGGCTGCCGCTTTTTTTACATCCATCTCTTCCAGATATTGTACAGTTTCTTCTTCCTCCAGATATTCAAAAACATCTGCCAGCATACTGCTTTCCAGGATACGGTATAGTCTGCTGCGCTCTGCAGTGCTTAATTCTCTTAATACTTCCGCCAGATCGTTTTCGTGGAAATCCTGCAGCCTTTCACTTAAAACTGCCGGAGAAACACTGCTTCGGATCAGACTCAGAATATCTTTTGAAAAATCCTGATTTCTTTTTGTCATTTTCTCATCCTCCTCACATAGTTTCGCATAAAACACGCACACCAAAAACAGACATGTTAAAGCGCATGTCTATGTGCTGTTTGATTTTCGATTGTGTTTCCTTGGGATTTGAGTATAAAGCGAAATGAATTTATACATGATCGCCTTACTGTAAGATTCTCAGAATGAGAAGAATGAAAAAGATATCTATTATAATCCTGCTACAATTATAATGTAATAATATCGTACAGATTCTGATGACACCGATACATCCTGTCAAATATATCCTTCTGATATATAGATATAATATTCCCACAGATATTCCGTACACTTAAAACAGAATGTAACAGTCTCATCCCGCTCTGTTCTTTCCATCTTTCACTCTGAGAGCTACAACTTCGCCCATGAGAATCACAACTGTCCATTCTGTTCACCTGCCTTTTTTTCTTAAATTTTTTTATCAACCCGGCCATTATAACGTTCCCGGCCGGGTTTTGTCAACCGGATTTATGGTTAAATTTATTGTAAATCCGGGTAAATTTTTATGCTTCACAGAGGAGGATGTTTATGCAGCAGCATTTGCGTTGATCGTATCAATGATGTTTTTTCAAAAAGGATCAAATTAAAAAGTCCAACAACAAATGCTTCTACACGGATCTTCAGCATTTACTGTCGGACTTTTATCCTTTTTATTTCTTTTTGAAATATATCACAATATCATATTGTAGAGCAAAAGATTATTCTGCATGGTCTTTCAGGTACTCTGCACGCCCCTCTTCGTAGAGGTTATTTCCCTCGCTGTCAATGATGACTACAAGCGGCATGTCTTCCACATAAAGCTTGCGGAGTGCTTCTGCTCCGAGGTCTTCGTAAGCGATAAGCTCTGCTTTTTTGATGCATTTTGCAAGAAGTGCACCTGCACCGCCGATGGCTCCGAAATATACACCGTCATATTTTTTCATTGCATCTACGACTTCCGGAAGGCGGGCACCTTTTCCGATCATTCCTCTGGCGCCTACGGACATCATGGTCGGTGCATAAGCATCCATACGGCCGCTGGTTGTAGGGCCTGCGGAGCCGATGACTTCGCCTGGTTTTGCCGGAGTCGGACCTACATAGTAAATGGTAGCATCTGTAGGGTCAAAAGGAATCTTTTCTCCTTTTGCAAGGGCCTCGCACATTCTCTTGTGACCTGCATCACGGGATGTATAGATGGTTCCTGTCAGTAAAACCTGGTCGCCTGCATGGAGAGTTCTTGCCAGCTCTCTTGTCAGAGGCAGTGTGATCTTTCTTCTTTCCATATTAAAGCACCTCCGTTTTATGACGTGTTACATGGCAGTTGATGTTAACTGCACATGGCATACCTGCGATATGGGTAGGCATAGTCTCAATGTTCAGACCGATAGCTGTGGTCTTTCCGCCAAAGCCCTGAGGTCCGATACCAAGCTTGTTGATCTTCTCAAGCATCTCTTTCTCAAGATCTGCATAGTAAGGATCCGGGTTCTCTGTATTCAGAGGACGCATCAGCGCTTTCTTTGCAAGAAGTGCACATTTGTCAAAAGTTCCTCCGATACCAACACCAACTACCATAGGCGGACATGGGTTCGGACCTGCAGTTTCTACAACCTCAAGAATGAAATCCTTGATTCCCTGAAGGCCTGCAGATGGCTTGAACATACGGATCTGGCTCATATTCTCGCTTCCGAAGCCTTTTGGTCCTACAGTTACTTTCACCTGATCTCCAGGAACGATCTCTGTATAGATCATAGCCGGTGTATTGTCACCTGTGTTTCCACGGCGTATCGGATCCTTGACAACGGATTTTCTCAGGTAACCTTTATCGTATCCGCGGCGTACACCTTCATTGATGGCATCATTTAAATCTCCGCCTGTAAAGTGGACATCCTGGCCAATTTCAAGGAATACGCATGCCATTCCGGTATCCTGACAGATCGGAACATTCTCACTGTCTGCGATATCAAAATTCTCGATAATGTTATCAAGGACACCTTTTGCGATCTCGCCGTCCTCGCAGGCACGGCAGGTTTTGATGGCATCCTTCACATCTTCCGGGAGATGTTCATTGGCTTCGATACAGAGTTTTTCGATAACCTCTGTAAGTCTGCTTACTTCGATTTCTCTCATAATAGACTCCTTTCGCTTATCTCATATGTTTTTATTATCATAACATATTTTTAACTTAACGTTCGTGGCGGGCATATTTCGGCAGAAGCATGGGAGATACGTCTCCTGTATCAACTCCTGCATTTTTCAGTTCCTCTTCATATTTTCTGATATGATCCAGATTCATGGTGCCAAGCTCTACCTCTTTGCATTTGGCAGCTGCTTTTTTACCTGCATTTCGTCCGAATACAATTACATCAAGAAGAGAGTTGCCCATCAGTCGGTTTCTTCCGTGGATTCCGCCTGCTGCCTCTCCTGCAACCAGAAGGTTCGGGATTTCTTTTGTAAAGCCGTCTCCGTTGATCTCAAGTCCGCCGTTCTGATAATGAAGGGTCGGGTAGATCACGATCGGAACTTTTCTCATATCAATGCCGTAATTCATGTACATACGGAACATGGCAGGGATCCTCTTTTCGATAGTTCCCTCACCGCCCAGGATCTCGATCATCGGAGTATCCAGCCATACACCTTTTCGTCCACCTGGAACTTCCACGCCACGGCCTTCCTCACACTCACGGATAACACCGGAAGCATTTACGTCACGGGTTTCCAGCGGATGAATATAAGCTTCTCCGTTTGCATTTACAAGCTGTGCACCAACGGAACGAACCTTCTCTGTTACCAGGGCACCAAGGATCTGTGACGGATAGATCGCACCTGTTGGATGATACTGGATAGAATCCTGGTAAAGAAGGGAAGCGCCTGCTCTGTATCCAAGCACGAGTCCGTCAGCAGTTGCTCCGTAGTGATTGGAGGTCGGGAATCCCTGATAATGCATTCTTCCTGCACCACCGGTTGCAATTACAACTGTTTTTGCTCTTGCAACGGAATAGTCTCCGGTTTCCATGTTGAGAAGAACTGCACCGGCAGTCTGACCTTTTTCATCCTTCAGAAGTTCTACAGCGGAGGTAAATTCCACTACCGGGATCTTAAGATTTAAGACCTCATCACGGATAGTACGCATGATCTCTGATCCGGAATAATCCTTTGCAGCATGCATTCTCTTTCTGGATGTACCGCCGCCATGTGTAGTGACCATGGTTCCGTCTTCTGCTTTATCAAACTCAACACCAAGGTCGTTGAGCCATTTGATCGCATCCGGGGCTTCCATTACCAGTCTTTTTACCAGCTCCGGTTTTGCTGCAAAATGTCCGCCTCCAAAGCAGTCCAGATAATGCTGTACCGGGGAATCATTTTCTTTATCTGCTGCCTGGATCCCGCCTTCTGCCATCATGGTGTTGGCATCACCGATACGGAGCTTTGTAACGATCATAACGTTGGCACCTGCGTTGTGAGCCTCGATGGCACAGGAAGAGCCTGCTCCGCCACCGCCGATGATCAGTACATCTACATCATAATCGATTTTTGTAAGATCGATTTTTTCGTTGAGCAGACGGCTTTCTGAATGGAGCATTTTTGTCAGTTCCAGTGGTGCTTTCTGTCCCTTGTTCGGTCCTACCTTGATCTCTGCAAATGCATCCGGGTTATAGTCCGGATGGAATTTTTTGAGAAGAGCATCTTTCTCATCTGCACTCAGACGTCTTGGCTCTGTTGCCATACGCTCCGCTCTTGTAGCCTCTACCTTTTTGATGGATTCCATCATATTTTCTGGATATGGTGCATACATGTTTTACGCCCTCCTACTTCTCGATTTCTCTGCTGTTGTAAAGTTCCTGCATCTCTGTGATCGGCTTCTGCATGATTTTCTCGATCATATCGTCAAATTTGCCCTCGTGGATCTCTTCCACACGTTTCTCCAGATGCTCGCTTTTCGGCGCAATATATTTTCCGGTGAGACGTCTTGCAAGAAGGCCTACCATCGGATGGGAAATTCCTGCCGGACATCTTACGGAACAGCAGCCGCAGCTTACACAGTCAAAGGATTCCTCTGCACATTTTTCAAGCTCGCCTCTCTGCGCATATGCAATATACTGCATGACATTTAAGTCCTGTGTACAGGCCTTTGTGCAGGCATTGCATCCGATGCAGCTGTAGATCTCCGGATAAAGCTCCATCATTACCTGCTGGTTCGGCTTAAGATCTTCTATATTATAAAGTCTCTTGTCTGTAGGGAAGAACGGGATACTTGCCACATACATTCCCTCCTGCACCTGTGTCTGACAGGCGAGACAGGTTTTCAGCTCATTCTGTCCCTTGATCCTGTAGATGGTCGCGCAGGCACCGCAGAATCCGTGTCTGCAGCCGCATCCTCTTTTTAATGTATAACCGGCATATTCCATAGCTGTCATAATGGTCAGATCACCGGGAACGCTGTATTTCTTACCGAAAAAATATACGTTTACCATATTATTTTCCATGTTGGTGTCCTTTCTTTTATCCAAATCGTACGCCATGTGGAACAGCCATCTCACACGTGCCCGTCGCAACGCTCTGCTGAACTAAGTACTAACTGCGACTAAGGAGTTCAGGAGAGCCTTCACTCCTAAGTCTTCGTAAGTACTGGATTTCAGCGCCGCTAAAACCGCTCCTAAAATGGGCATCTTAGCGAGATGGCTGTTCCACATGGCTGTGTACTGGCTATAACCAGCGCATATATTTGAAAGTTTCTTAAGGTGCAATCTATAACTTAGTACTCATTAGGTAATTCATCCACCTCATCACATCGGAATACCGGGCCGTCTTTGCAGACGTATTTGTCTCCGATGTTGCAACGGCCGCATTTTCCGACACCGCATTTCATACGAAGCTCCAGTGTGGTATATACCTGCTCTCTGGAGAAGCCCAGCTCTTCCAGTCCTGCCAGAACGAATTTGATCATGATCGGCGGGCCGCAGACCAGAGCGGTCTTATTGGTATCAAAACCAATCTCCTTCAGATAATTCGGAACAAATCCTACATGACCGTCCCAGCCTTCCTGCTCGCGGTCAATGGTAAGATATACATTTACACCTTCTGTTTTCATCCATACTTCCTGGATTTCCTTAAGCTGCACCAGATCATCTGCGGAACGGGAACCATAGAGAATATCTACTGTTCCGTAATCCTCACGGTTATCCAGCACATAATTGATCACGGAACGAAGAGGTGCCAGACCGATTCCACCTGCGATAAACAGGAGATTTTTTCCCTTTAACTTATCTTCCACCGGAAAATGATTTCCGTATGGACCCCTAACCGCGATCTCATCTCCAACCTGAAGGCTATGGAGATAGTCGGTAAGGGATCCGCATTTTTTGATGCTGAATTCCTGATAATCTTTTACAGTAGGAGAAGAAGTAATAGAAAACATACCTTCACTGACACCTGGTGCACAGACCATGGCACACTGTCCTGGCATATGCTCGAAAAGCTTTCCACCCTCCGGAGCCTCCACACGGAAGGTTTTTACATCCGGTGTCTCCTGACGGATATCTGTGATCACGCCAACCTTGGGGATCAGCGTATCCAGTGTAAAATTCTTATGACAGGTACATTCACTCATTCTTTTCACCTCCCTGTTTTTCAAAGGCCTTGATGACTTTTACGATATTTAAAGATTCCGGACATTTCTCCACGCAGCGGCCGCAGCCAACACAGGAGAACATGCCGTCATTATTTAACGGATAATAAACAAGCTTATGCATAAATCTCTGACGGAATCTCTGCATCTGGCTGGTACGGTTGTTTCCATGAGCCATCATGGTAAAATCAGAGTACATGCAGGAATCCCAGCAGCGGTAACGGTGAACACCGTGCCCTGTGTCGTAATCCTTAATGTCATAGCACTGACAGGTCGGACATACGAAGGTACAGGTTCCGCAGGCAAGACAAGGCTTGTACAGTTTCTCCCATACAGGAGAATTGAAACGGTCCATGTATTCTTCCTGCGCCCATCCTTCCAGTGAAAGATGTGTATATGGAAGAAGCTCGATAATACCACGGATCGCCTTCTTCTCCTCTTCTACCTTTGTCTCATCAGCATCTGCCAAAAGCTCCTTCACAACTTCTGTCAGAGCATTTCCCTTTTCTGTGAGAGGCTTCCAGAAAAGCTCTCCCTCGATGATCCAGGCTGCAACATCTGCTTCCGGATCTGCAGCATCAATGCCAAATACTTTACAAAAGCAGCTTTCCTCCGGTTCATGACAGGCAAGAGCTACGATAGTTCCATGTTCTCTTCTTGCCTGGTAAAAAGTATCCACCGGATCCCCAAGGAATACCTTGTCGAGAACCTTCACACCCTGTACATCACAGGCTCTCATTCCGAATACGACAAAATTCTGGTCTTTCAGTGCCTGAGGCTCAATGCTGATATTTTTTCCGTCTTTTTTACAGGTATAGAGATTTTCACTCTGCGGAAAGAAAGCATCCTTCGGTGATTTCACGGTTTTCAGTGTTTCAAGGGAAACCTCTGCATCCTCGCTCCATGCCTTGAAGTTTACCTGTTCACTTACCTTTACCGGTAAATATAATTCCTGATCTGCGGCAATTTTCCGGAATAATGCCGGCAGATTTTCTACTGCGATCTTATACATACATTATCCCCTTTCTGCCACGATCCCTGGCTCTACATCCTCAAAGGTAAAGCTGGTAAGCGGACCCTTTGACTCCGCATCCTCGCCTGCCTGATACTCACCGTAAAACGCATCAATATCCTTGATAAACTTACGGTTAAACAGATGAAGGGGAATTCCCTGCGGGCAGACTCTGCTGCACTCGCCACAGTCCGTACATCTTCCGGCTACATGGAAGGCACGGATCACATGGAACATCTTTTCTTCAAAGGAATCCACATTTGCCTTCTGGGCGCTGTCGAACTTGTTGCTGTCAAAAACGCATTTGCGGCAGCTGCAGGCCGGACATACATTACGGCAGGCATTACAGCGGATACATTTACTCAGCTCGCTCTGCCAGAATGCAAATTTTTCTTCCGGACTCATTGCCTCGATCCGCTCAACTTCTGCGAAACGGTCAGCGTCCTTTGTCTCCTTTGACTCACCGATCAGTTCATCGTAAATTTTATGCTCTTTTCCTTTACATACATGGCAGCGTTCCAGCATGGCATCTTTGTATGCACAGGTTTTTTCTCCGTAAACAGTATCCACAGTCAGTGTCTCGGCATCTCCGGTAATCTCTGCTCCGGAAATTCCCCGGATACCCTTGATCCCCATTTTGCGGATCTTTTCAATATCCAGTTTTCCTTTACAGCCAACACCTACGATATAGGCTTTTTCTCTGTCTACACGATGCTCTTTCAAAAGCTGGTTAAAGCTATATGTATCGCAGGGCTTCAGACAGACCATGGTTTTTCCTTCCAGCCTGGAAGCTTCGATCATATATTTGCTTAAATTGGCACCGCAGAATCCATCATAGACAAAATCCTCCAGAGATTCCGGTGTTTCAAAATAGGCTGGTTCCGGATTAAAGGCAAGATCTCCGGCTTTCCACCCAAGAACCCGGACTACCGTGCCATCTGCAAGCAGTTCTTTTGCACGTTTTATCAGCTCCTGCATCTTATATCCTCCAATCTCACGTTTTTACCAAGTGAATGGATCTTCTCAACAAACTCATTCATAGTCTGTGAAAATTTCACGCCTTCTGCGGCAGATACCCATTCCACACGTGTTCTTCCGTTTTCCACCCCAATATAATCCAGCATTGAAAACAGAAGTGTCATACGTCTTCTTGCATAATAGTTTCCGGTACTGTAATGGCAGTCTCCCGGATGGCATCCGCACATGATCACACCATCGGCTCCTTTTTCAAAGGCACGGAGGATGAACATGGGATTGACACGGCAGGAACATGGAACACGGATGATCTTTACATCCGCCGGATAGCTCAAACGGCTGCTTCCGGCAAGGTCTGCTCCGGCGTAGCTGCACCAGTTACAGCAGAATGCCACGATCTTTGGTCTGAATTCTTCCTTTGTTTCTATCGACATATTGCATCCACCTCCGCGATAATCTGTCTGTTGGAGAAGCCCTGAAGGTCCATGGCTCCTGACGGGCAGGCTACTGTGCAGGCACCGCAGCCCTGGCAAAGTGCTGTATTGACAACCGCAACTCTTCTTGTCTCACGGATACCGTGATCGTTGACCTGTTTCTCCTCATAGGAAATCGCTCCGTAAGGACATACATTTGCACAGGTAGAGCATCCGTTACAGAGAAGCTCGTCAGATCTTGCCGTACATGGATTGGTTGTCAGCTTGTCCTTTGCAAGAAGTCCTATGGCCTTTACGGCCGCAGCTCCTGCCTGGGCAACTGTCTCCGGGATATCCTTTGGTCCCTGGCATACACCGGAAAGGAAAATTCCTGCTGTCGGTGATTCTACAGGACGAAGCTTTGCATGAGCTTCTGTAAGGAAATTGTTGGTGTCAATACTTGCAGTAAGCATGGTAGCGATCTTACGTACATCCGGATTCGGTTCAATGGCTGTTGCAAGAACTACCATATCTGCTTTCTTGAAGATCTGCTTATTATCAAGAAGATCCGAGCCCTGAACAAGAAGTGTTCCATCCGGCTGCGGGATTACTTTTCCTACCTGACCTTTGATATAGTTTACGTTATACTGCTCAACTGCTCTTCTGTAAAACTCATCGAAGTTTTTACCAGGTGTACGGACATCAATATAAAATACCGTCACATTGGTATCCGGATATTTATCACGGATCAGCATGGCATGCTTAGCTGTGTACATACAGCAGATCTTGGAACAGTATGGCTTTCCACGGTCATCGGAGCAACGGCTTCCAACACACTGGATAAATACGATCTCCTTGGGTGCTTTTCCATCGGAAAGGCGCTCAAGATGTCCTTTTGTAGGTCCTGCAGCATTCATGATACGCTCCAGCTCCAGAGATGTGATCACATCCTTGCTCTGGCTGTATGCGTATTCATCATATTTGTCAAGCTTGATGGTATCAAATCCGGTTGCCACCACGATCGCTCCGTATTTCTGTGTTACGATTTCATCCTGCTGATCGTAATCAATGGCTCCTGCCTGACATACTTTGGAGCAGACACCACATTTGCCTGTCTTAAATTTCAGGCAATGCTCTCTGTCGATCACAGGAACGTTTGGAATCGCCTGTGCAAACGGAGTATAAATAGCTGACCGGTTGTTCAGCCCTCTGTTGAACTCATTTGGAATCTTTTTGGAAGGACATTTTTCCTGGCAGACTCCACAGCCTGTACATTTGTCCATGTTGACACTTCGCGCTTTTTTGCGGATATCAACAGTAAAATCTCCTACAAAACCTGCAACTTTTTCTACTTCACTGTATGTATAGATATTGATCTTTTCGTGAGCTGCAGCCTCCACCATTTTCGGAGTAAGGATACATGCGGAGCAATCCAGAGTAGGGAAGGTTTTGTCAAGCTGTGACATTCTTCCGCCGATACTTGGTGTTTTTTCCACAATATCAACTTCATAGCCTGCATCGGCAATATCAAGAGCCGTCTGGATTCCGGCGATACCGCCTCCGATGATCAGGGCTCTCTTTGTAACCTGGCTTTCTCCCGGCTGAAGAGGAGCATTTAAATTGACTTTTGCTACTGCTGCTCTTGCAAGGATCACGGCCTTCTCCGTAGCCTCCTGCATATCCTTGTGGATCCAGGAACAGTGCTCACGGATATTTGCGATCTCCACCATATATGGATTCAGGCCGGCCTTTCCCGCTGCTTTACGGAAAGTTGCCTCATGCATACGCGGAGAACAGGAACAGACAACCACTCCTGTGAGATTTTTTTCACGGATGGCTTCCTGGATCCTGGACTGTCCTGCTTCAGAACACATATACTGATAATCTTCTGCATGGACAACTCCTGGCTCTTTTGCAATGATCTCCACAACCTTTTTCACGTCTACCGTAGCGGCAATATTACTTCCGCAATGACAGACAAATACACCGATTCTCTGCACTTTCTCACCTCCTGTATCTTCTGAACGCACTTACGAGCAGCTGCTGAGGAAGCTCCGGATCAAGAAGCTCCGGAATTTCATTTGGTGAAAGATAGTCTCCACCTTTTTCCCGGACAACCAGCTGTCTTGCCCCGTCAATGATCTTTCCGGGTTTTACGTCTCGCGGACAGCGCTCCACACAGGCAAAACAGGAAAGACATTTCCACAGGGATGCTGAATTTACAAGTGCTTCGATATTTTCATTGATCACGTAGGACACAAACTGATGAGGCTTGATATCCATCTCGTCAAAGGATGGGCAGGTAGCAGAGCATTTGCCACACTTCATACATTTCAGAGGATTGGTCCCGCTGATCTCCTTTATTTTTTCCGCAGCAGAATGGTTATCTCTCATTTTGCCACCTCCTCATTGACGCCAAGGGCTTCTGCCAGAAGCTCTGTAAAATAGTAAACCGGCATTTTATTTCCGGAATTTTTATTCAGATTGTATTTGCAAAGCGGACAGGCAGTGATCAGCATATCTGCGCCAAAGCCTGCTGCGCTTTCTTCAATCTTTTCACACATATTCTGTGACATTTCTTTTTCTTTCAGGGATATATATCCTCCACAGCATTCATTTCTGTAAGGATAGATCACAGGCTCAGCGCCAAGGGCACGGATAAAATCCTCCATGATCCTTGGATTTTCCGGATCATCAAATGCCATGATCTTTCCAGGTCTCAGAAGCAGACATCCGTAATAGGCTCCGATCTTCTTTCCGGTAAAAGGATTTACTACTTTTTCTTTCAGTTTATCAAAACCGACTCTGTCCCGGAGAACCTCCAGATAATGGAGAACGGTTGTCTCTCCTTCATAGGGAGCTTCCAACTGCATATAATTGTTGGCTCTGGTCCGGATATCTTCCACATTTTTCATATCATCATTGACACGCTTGATCACATGATGACAGGCTGAACAGATCGTCACCAGATCCTGGCCTTTTTCTTTTGCCTGGTTTAACGCACGGACGGAAGAAAGCTTTGTGGCGATCTCGTCTGTGCCAAGCGGATAAACACCACCACAACACTGCCAGTCCTCGATCTCCTCAAGCTCAAACCCAAGGGCTGTGGCACTGGCTCTGGCATACTCATCCAGATCTTTGGCCTTTGTTCTCAGGGTGCACCCCGGATAATAACTGTACTTCATACCTTTCATTATCCTTTCTTAGTCTAAAATCTGACGTTTATAGTAGATATTCTTGTTCATATATTGTCTTTTTTTTAACGATACATGAATAAAAAAATGAAATCTCAACTAACACTTATTTGAGTTTTTTTATCAATTTGCACTCAAATAAAAGAGAAAAACACTCTTCCTCCGCAATTAAGAAGTGTATTAGCTCGATTTCCGAAATCATCATATCACGTTATTTCTGTTTCGACAAGGCTTTTTCGATATTTTTTTGTGTTTTTTTTAACGTACTTTTGAAAAACCTTATCATTTACGATCCTGCTTCCATGATAATTTTCATTTTCGGGCATAAAAAAAGCTCCGGATCTCTCCGAAGCTTTTTTGCTCCTATCAGTAAATAATGATCGGATAACCTGCATCAATAGTGTTATAGATCAGTGCTGCCTGATCCTTAGGCAGATTGATGCAGCCGTGGCTTCCGTTGGTTTTATAACGGTTCCCGCCAAAGGATGACTGCCAGGACGCATCATGAAGTCCCTGTCCGTAGACAAAAGGCATCCAGTAATTAACCTTTACATCGTAACCATATTCATTGCTGGTAAGGTTAAAGGGACTCGCCTTGTAGGCGATCGGCCATGCACCACGATATGTTTCACGCCCCTTCACCGGCTTACCGCTGACAATATCTGTTTCCGTCACAAGGCTTCCGTCCTTATACAGCCACAAATGCTGTGCATCCAGACTGACCTCTATGTAACTGCCTGCCAGATCGTCTGTTCCGTTTCTCTGGTATCCTTTTTTGCTGTAAACAGGCTCTCTTGTTACAGCAGTACCACTTTTCAGGTCTTCCAGAAGCTGAGCATACTCTCCGTCCTGATCGATCCGGTATCCGTACTCATTTCCCTCAATGGTCACATCCGTTCCCGCAGATGTATGAAAGGTACGGGGAACATAAATGGTATTGTATTTGTTGGCAAGCTCACTGATGTAGGCTTTAATGGCTTCTTCATCTAAAGTCAGCGTCTCCCCTTCAGTCTTCAGCCAGGATGTGATCGTATCGGAATCCAGAACAGCCGTTTCACTTCCGAATGTATAAGTTACTGTACTGCTGCGGTATTTCTTCAGCTGGCTGTTCAGGTCTGTAACCTTATTTTTCATATCCTCTGTTGCAGTGACAGTCGGACTTACATACACATGCTTGTTGATCGGTACTGTAATGATATCTCCAAGAAGAGCCGTATCAAATGCTGCGTTCAGATTTGTGTCCACAGTAGTCTCCAGCTTATCCGGATCGATTTCCGTCCCCTGTACCTGCTTCACAAGAGTGAATTCTTTTTTCTCCTTATCGTACTGAATGGCTGCATCAACAGAAGCTTTTCTTTCTTCCGTACCGAAATTTGAAAGATCGAGAGCCTGCTTTTCCTGCTCCTCATCTTCCTCGATCTGACATTCCGGTTCTATATTTTCTTCCTTTGGAAAAAGCTTCCGACTCTCTTCCCGCTGTTTCTGAATTTCTGTAAGCTTACTCAGAAGGGCTTCTTCATTGAGACTGTAGCCCAGCTCTTTCAAAGTAGTACTGTAAACTTCCTGATCATTTTCCTGAAAGGATACCGGACGATCTGCAAATTCCGCAGCGATCTTTTCTTCTGCCTGCTTTGCATCCAGTCTGGAAACATCCACTCCCCATATGGAAATCTTCCGTCCTAGCGTATTGTGATCTGCCAAGTATGTATAGACAAATAACCCTGCCACTGCCAGGATTGTTACGCCAATGCAGATTCCAAGTATGATCTTCAGTGTCTTTTTACTGATGGTTGATCTTTTCTCCATACCCTTATCCCTCGAGTCTTATGTAATATATGTTATGTTGTCACACTGGCTGTTATTATAATACAATAAATCCCATTTTCTGTAAAAATGACTTATCCCGGATCCTTCTGATCCGGTAAAAAAAGACAGACTGACGCCTCTGCGAAAATCTGTCTTTCTCATACGTTTCTTTATCTGTTTCTGGCAACAGTATTTCTCTCAGGATCTTCTGCTTCTTATTCCGGCATTACGATCTTGCCTGCAACGGCACAGGCTGCTGCTGTTTTCGGAGATGCCAGATAGATCTGGACCTTGGAAGTTCCCATACGTCCCAGGAAATTACGATTGTTGGTTGCCACGACCTTTTCACCGTCTGTCAGGATTCCGCCGGTCCTTCCGCAGCAAAGTCCGCAGCCCGGATGTGTAATGACAGCCCCAGCTTCCGCAAGAGTATCCAGAATGCCAAGCTCAATAGCCTGACGGTAAATTTTGCGGCTGGCAGGAGTCACGATCAGCTTTACAAAGTCTGCAACCTTTTTGCCCTTCAGCACCTCTGCTGCCGCCATAAGGTCCTCCAGACGTCCGTTGGTACAGGAACCGATGAATACCTGGTCGATGGTCTCACCCTGAAGCTCACTGACATCACGGATCTTGTCCACCTGAGACGGACATGCCATTACCGGCACAAAATCCTCTGCTTTATAAGTTATGGTCTTCATGTAGACAGCATCCTCATCTCCCACAAGACTCTTCTGATAATCATCAAGCTCTACGTTGCAGTAAGCAGCTGTCTTCTCATCCGGTGTGAAAAGTGCACATTTCGCACCGGCCTCAATTGCCATATTCGCCATAGTCATACGGCTTGCCACAGACATATTTTCAATGGTGCTTCCGCAAAATTCCAGAGCACGGTAAGTAGCTCCATCTGCACGAAGATCACCGATCAGGCGGAGGATGATATCCTTGGACATGACATTCTCCGGAAGTTCTCCGTCGATCACAACCTTTATGGTTTCCGGAACCTTGATCCACATGGTTCCTGTTCCCAGGATGCTGGCCATCTCTGTGTAACCGATGCCGGAAGAAAACGCACCGACACATCCATAAGTCGTGGTATGGCTGTCTGTGCCAAATACAATATTACCGGGTTTAACATAACCTGCCTCAGTCATAAGCTGATGACAGATACCGTCACTTCTGTGTACGTTTTTCATGCCATATTTAGCTGCAAAAGCATCTCCCACATGGAAATGTCTGGTATCATCCTGCTGACTTGCCGGTACAAGATGGTCATAGATCAGAACAACCTTGTCCGGATCCCACAGCTTCTGAAAGCCCATCTCCTCAAATTTTTCCGCTACAAACGGAATAAAGATATCATGGATCATCACTCTGTCCACATTGACCGTCACGATATCACCAGGCTTTACTGCCTTGCCTGTATTATGTCTGATAATTTTTTCAATGATCGTCTCGCCCATTATTTCTCTCCTCTCCGTTTTTTAGTCCAGGCCGTTCAGCTTACGCATGGCTTTTACCAGTCCGCCAGCCTGGATGATATCCATCAGATTCTCCGGAAGAGACGCGATCGGGTACTGTTTTCCATTGTGCTCTACATGCTCATTCATTACTACCGTAACCTGATCTCCCTCTTTTACATTGTCATGAAGATCCGGCTGCTCAATAAGAAGAAGGCCGTTGTTAATGGAGTTGCGGAAAAAGATCCGGGCAAAAGATTTCGCAATGACACACTGCACACCCAGTGCCTTGATGATCTCCGGTGCCTGCTCTCGGGAGGATCCGCATCCGAAGTTCTTTCCTGCTACAATAATGTCGCCCTTTTGGATCTGTCCGGCCAGCTCCGGACGAAGGGGACTGAATCCGTACTGTTTCATATCGTCAATGGTTTTCAGTGCAAGGTACTCCGTCGGGATAATGATATCCGTATCAATATCATCACCAAGTACCCACACTTTTCCTGTAAATGCTTCCATATGTATATCTCCTGTTTATTCCGTTCCGTATCATCAGGCAAATGTTTTCTGTCTGCCCAGTTATAAGAACCCACGCCGAAACGGATCATCCTCTGATAATTTCTGAATATATTATTTAAATCTTTTCTGAAACTCTTATACTCTGTCAGCAGTTGCAATCTCACCTGCAACGGCAGATGCAGTAACTGTTGCCGCAGATCCCAGGTAAACCTTAGAGCTCGGATGCCCTGCACGTCCCTTGAAATTACGGGTTCCTGTGCTGATCAGAACCTCATTCTCGCCGATAACACCCTGGCAGCTTCCCCAGCATACACTGCAGTTCGGGTTCATAACAATAGCCCCTGCTTCCATGAAGATATCGATAAGCCCCTCCTTTAATGCCTGACGATAGATGGTCTGGCTTGCAGGAACAACCAGGAAACGAACTCCCTCTGCAACTTTTTTGCCTTTGATCACCTCTGCGCCTACACGGAGATCTTCAATACGGCCGTTATTGCAGGAGCCAAGGAACGCTTCGTTGATCTTGATGCCGCAGGTTTCCTCAGCCGGAACCACATTGTCAACAAAGTCTGGCTTCGCTACAACCGGACGGACTTTTGAAAGATCAAAGGTATACTCTCTTGCGTAAACAGCATCCGGATCGCTGTGATATACCGCTTTTGGCTCACGTCCATGCTCTTTCAGATATTCCAGAGCTTTATCATCAGCCTCAAAGATTCCTGTCTTCGCACCGGCCTCAACAGCCATGTTGCAAAGTGCCATACGGTCGCTGATGCTTAAGGTTCTGGCGCCCTCACCGGTAAACTCCATTGCCTGATAGTTGCAGCCGTTTGCCCCGATCTCACCGATAATGGTAAGGATCAGATCTCTTGCGTAAACACCCTCAGGAAGCTTCCCTGTCAGGTTAAATTTTACGGTTTCCGGAACCATGACCCAGGAAGTTCCGGTTACCATTCCGTAAAGGAAATCTGTACATCCTACACCGGTACCGAAAGCACCAAGTGCTCCGTAGGAACAGGTATGGCTGTCAGCACCGAAGATCAACTGTCCCGGACGGACATAATTCTCGATCATGATCTGGTGGCAGACACCCTTTCCTTCCCAGAAATCAATATTATTTTCTCTTGCAAAATCTCTCATCTTTTTCTGGGATGCCGCTGTTTTCGGGCTGTCAGACGGTACGTTATGGTCTACGATAAATACCAGCTTCTTTGTATCTGCAATATGAGGATTTTTTAATTTATTGTTGTACATATCAACAGTCAGATGTGTGGTTCCGTCATTGCTCATCAGATGATCCAGTGAAACCGTATAGATATCTCCGGGTTTTACACTGTCCACTCCAGCCGCTGCCGCGATGATTTTTTCTGCGATCGTCATTCCCATCTCTTATTCCTCCTCACGGTTCAGAGAAGCGATAAGGCCGCCCTGATTCAGTATATTCTGCATGTATTCCGGCAGTTTTGTGCAGGAATAAGTCTTACCATTGGCAACAGCAGTTCCCTCGGACATATGAAGCTCCAGGGTATCTCCTGTCTTCACAGCATCCGGAAGATCCTTACAGACAATTGCCGGAAGTCCGATATTAATGGCATTGCGGAAAAAAATACGGGCAAAAGATTTCGCAATAACTGCCTTTACTCCAAGTGCCTTAAGAACACCCGGTGCCTGCTCTCTGGAGGATCCGCATCCGAAGTTCTCTCCTCCAACTACAAAATCTCCCGGTTTAACCTTTTTGGAAAAATCCGGATCCAGTGATTCAAATGTGTGGCCCTTCATTTCATCCAGATTCGGCAGGAGCAGATACTGGGATGCAATGATCTGATCGGTATCAAGGTCATTATGAAATTTAAAAATTGTTCCCTTATCCATAAAACAAGTTCCTTTCTGATCGTTATCTATTTCAGGGCAGTCATTCCTCCGCTGCCCTATTCGTCCTATATTCTAACACAAAACATCATATAATTAAAATGTATATTTTTGATACTTAATATAATCTCAGGTTATAAAATCAATTTCCAGGCTGTAAGCATTGTCTGCTGTCCAGGAGCAGACGCTGAACCGGCTTATTTTATTTTCCCTGTAAATGCAGAAAAGCGGAACTATGTCCGCTTTCTCTGATATTCTACGTATTAATTTTATTATGCAGTTTCTCGCAAAAGCCGACTATGCACCTTCCGTCTTACAAACCAGAAACAGATCACCTGCATAACGATCGTAAAGATCCAGGATGCCGGGTAGGAAATAAACAGTACCTTCAATGATCTGTGTGCCGGGAAAATTCCGAATATCCACACGATCCGGAGCCCGACGGTTCCAATGATCGACAGGATCATGGGGACACCGGAGCGGCCCATTCCGCGCAGTGCTCCCGGAAACAGATCCATCTGTCCGCAGAGGAAATAGGTAACTGTGGTATAGGCAAGAATCTCCATTCCGCATTGGATAACCTTAGGGTTTTCCGTATAGATCTTCAGAAGCTGCGGACCGAAAAAGTATGCACCACAGCCCATGGCAAAGGATACGACAAAGGACAGGATCATACAGTCAACAAGTACCCGGTCCATACGTTTCGGTTTTCGCACACCATAATTCTGACTGGTAAAGCTCATGCAGGCCTGGGTAACTGAATTTACAGACACATACAGAAATCCGAAGATATTGTTTGCTGCCGTATATCCTGCCATTGCAATGGAGCCAAAAGAATTTACAGAGGACTGGAGCAGCACATTGGAAAAATTGATCACTGTACTCTGGATTCCTGCTGGAAGCCCTACCTGAAAAATCTGTTTCAGATATTCCATATTTATGGAAAGACTCGAAAAACGCAGCTGATAGCTTCCCTCTGTCTGATACAGGCATCGGAGAACAAGGATACAGGAGATCAGCTGAGAAATCACGGTTCCGATTCCGACACCTGCCACACTTAAATGACAAATGATCACAAAAAACAGGTTCAGAAGCGCATTGGCACAACCGGAAATGATCAAAAAGACCAACGGCCGCTTGGTATCTCCCACTGCACGCAAAATTGCTGCGCCATAGTTATACAGCATAAAAAACGGCATTCCCAGAAAATAGATACGCATATAAAGAGTAGAAAGATCGATCACATCCTCCGGCGTATCCATCAGCTCCAGGCAGATTCTGGCAAAGATCACTCCCAGAAATGCCATGATGATCCCGCTGATCAGAGCCAGCAGGATCGATGTATGTACTGTTTCTGACATTTCTTCATCCTTACCGGCAGCATAAAATCTGGCTGCCAGCACATTGGCACCAAGAGAGATCCCGATAAAAAGGTTGGTAAACACATTAATCAGTGCGGTAGTGGAGCCTACTGCCGCCAGTGCCTCACTTCCGCTGAAACGTCCCACTACCACGATATCCACTGCATTGAACATCAGCTGCAGGATACCGGACAGCATCAGCGGCAGTGAAAACGAAATCAGCTTGTCCATGATCGACCCATTGCACATATCGATCTCATACTTGTTTTTTTTCACGATTTCATCCCCCATAATCATACTTAGACAAAAATATTATAGCACCTTTCGTCGGAAAGCTACAATGAAATATTTTTATGGAGAATATGCAGCGGCTGCATAAAATACGCAGCCGCACATTAACGTGTGTTTATCATTTCACTATCTTTCCAGGAGTCCTGCATCACGAAGGTTTGCAAGAAGTGCATTAAAATCCTCCACAATATCATCTACCGTTGTTGCATTTCCAACAGCAGCTGCCGGGGTTACTGTTCCAGCAGGGCCGGTGGCTCCGGCTGCTCCTGCCGGGCCAGTGGCTCCTGTTGCTCCTGTTGAACCTGCTGGACCGGTGGCTCCTGTTGCTCCTGTCGCTCCCATTGCTCCCGCTGGACCAGTGGCTCCCGTTGCTCCCGTCGGACCTGTTACTCCTGCCGGACCGGTGGCTCCTGTTGCTCCAGCCGGACCAGTGGCTCCCGTATATCCCTGTATTCCCGGTTCCCCCTGCGGTCCCTGAGGACCCATAGGACCCGGAACTCCCGGACAGCCTCTGGGACCGGTTGGTCCTGTAGGTCCCACAGGGCCTGGGCAGCCTCTTGTTCCACATCTGTCACATCCACAGGAACTATGATTTCCATAACAGGACATACAGGACAAATCCTCATGACTGTCCTGCTGCATTTCCATTTCCTTACGTTTTCGATGCCTGAACAGCATTCTTCGATCACCTCATAGGATAATAACTTTCCCTACAGTATATGACAACAGCTTTTACCTGTGCATAGGATCCCCGCAAGCTTGTACCCTGCCAGAAAAATATAATAAAGATATCTTTTCTTTTATGCCAGACCATATTTTTCCCAGAAATATTTCTGATCATACAATACTCCCGGATCTTCCGGCTTCAGTCCCTTCGCTTTCTTATGAAAAAAGAATGCCTGCTCCGGACATCCCATCTTATCATAACAAACGCAAAGCTGCATATATGGCACAAATCCATGACACTCAGCCATAAAAAATCCACATTTTTTCTTATCTGACGGCACAGTGAGCGCCTGCCCGTACCAGTAGCCAGCCTGTCTGGGAAGCTCTCTTTCCAGAAAAATCTTTCCGACCTCACAACAGATTTCCGCCCTCGGCACATCCATAGTCAGACTGTACAGAAAAGCTTCCAGTGCGTACTTTTTTTCTCCCATTTTCCGGTAGCACTGTCCAAGTACAAAACAGGCATCGATCTTATTTTCCAGCCATCCGGACGGATTTTTCAGGAACTCCACCAACACAGCCTCTGTCTCCGGATAACGCTGATGATAATACAGTTCTCTCCCATAATAAAGCTGATGTCTGGGTTCCAGCGTTTCTCCTCCTGCCAGCATTTTTTCATAAATGCGAAGATTACGGTCCGGATCACCTTTTCCACATTTCCGGTGCCGGATCACCACATCTGAATAAATGATATTTCCCTCCGGAATCACAGTTTCATGAACTGCCCCATTCCATCTGAAATTTCTGGATGTTTTCATTATCCGCTCCCGAAAATAAGAAAATGTTGTTCTCCCGCTCTGGTCAAATCCTGCCGCATATTCCATCATTACAACATCTGTTCCGGGATCCAGAGTTTCTTTAAGACTCTTCAGTTTTTCCAGATTTTCTTCATCCAGGACATCATCCGCATCCAGCCACATCCAGTAATCGGTGCGGACTTTTTCCAGAAGAAAATTACGCGGAGCAGAAAAATCATCACACCAGGGAAAATCAAACACCTGCGACGTATACTGCTCCGCGATCTCTTTTGTTCTGTCTGAAGAACCGGTATCTGCAATCAGGATCGCATCCATCACCTGAGAAACCGGCTTTAAAATCCTCTCAAGAACTGCTTCTTCATTTTTTACGATCATACATAGACTGAGGGAAATCATATTTCAGGATCCTTCGGATTTTTATAATATTTATGCCGTTCCCGTCAGTCCTATGCCTTCTGTCAGTGTACAGCTTCTGCTTTCGGATAAAGCTGAGCTCATCCTCATATCACCAACTGTGGTATATCCTCTATATGTTCTGCAAGACGATCTGCTCCGTTCAGCTCCCCGCTCTCACCATATCCATACAGGCATCCTATAAATGGGCTTTTGCAGGCTCTGGCACATTCCAGATCCTGCCTCCTGTCTCCGACCACCAGATAAGGGCCTGTATATTCCCGGATGATTTCCTGCACGATTTCTGTCTTTGGACGGAATCCATACGATTCGCAGTCATAAAAATGATCGAACCATCGTTCCATCCCAAATTCCTTCCAGTGCGCCTCACGATAGGAAGCTTTACAGTTACTTAAGATCACAAGATGATATCCCCGGTTCTTCAGGGCTGTAAGCATCTCCTCTGCTCCCGGATACCACACTGCCTTATGCTTCCTGATCTGTCTGACCATCAGTTCTCCTACCATCCTGCTCGCCTGCTCTTTATAGCTCTGATCCAGCTCCGGCAAAAATGTATTCCACATCTCCTTACTGTTAAATCCCAGCCAGCCGGCAATTTCCACCGAGCCTATCTCCCGTTCTTCTGCAGCCTTCTGTTCTGTCAGCCACTGATAGGTTTCACGAAATGCCGGTTCATAGATTCCAATGGTATGATGGATCGTTCCATCATAATCGAATATGATCGTTTTTGTCATCATTTATTTCCCTATCTATTAGAGCTGCTTCATCAGATTGACCATCTCGATCGCAGATAACGCACAGTCATAGCCTTTATTTCCCGCTTTGCTTCCTGCACGCGCAATAGCCTGCTCGATATTCTCAGTCGTGATCACTCCGAATAAGACCGGGATCCCTGTTGCAAGTTCAACCTGTGCGATCCCCTTGGCAGATTCATTGCACACCAGATCATAATGTGAAGTATCTCCACGAATGACAGCTCCCACGCAGATAACTGCATCATATTTTCCGGACTGTGCCATTTTCTGTGCTGTAAGCGGAATCTCAAATGCTCCCGGCACCCATGCTGCAGTAATATTCTCTTCTTCTACTCCATGTCTTACCAGTCCGTCGACTGCCCCTCCCAATAATTTATTCACAATGATCTCATTGAATCTCGCTGCCACGATGCCAACCTTCATTCCCTCCGGTGCTACTACTTTTCCTTCTACTAAATTGATCTGTCTCATTTTTTCTTCCTCCTGCTATTTGCTGTTTTTTATAAATTTATTTCCTTAAAAATATGACCCATCTTTTCCTGCTTCGTCTTCATATACTTCCGGTCATATTTTTGTACCGGAATCTCCAGAGGTACTCTCTCATTGATCTTCAGCCCGAATTCACCAAGCCCATAGACTTTATCCGGGTTATTGGTCAGTAATCTTAATGATTTCACACCAAGGTCTGACAGTATCTGTGCCCCAACCCAGTACTCTCTGAGATCCGGTGCAAACCCTAACTTCACATTAGCCTCCACGGTATCATATCCCTGTTCCTGAAGCGCATAGGCTTTGATCTTATTGATCAGTCCGATCCCTCTGCCTTCCTGTCTCATATACAGAATGATCCCTCTGCCTTCCGCCTCTACCTGGCGCATCGCTGTCTGCAGCTGCAGTCCGCAGTCACATCTGAGCGATCCGAATGCATCGCCTGTCAGGCACTCCGAATGTACACGGCAAAGCACATCCTCACCATCTCCTAGATCACCTTTTACCAGTGCCAGATGATGCTCTCCTGTAATGTCATTGATATAGCCATACATTTTAAAATCACCGTACTGCGTTGGGAGGTTTGCAGCTGCTTCCTCCTTTACATGCTTTTCATGTATTCTTATATAATCCTGCAGATCACGAATCGTAATAAATGTAAGGTTATGCTCTTTTGCCATTTCCCATAGCTGTGATGTACGCATCATAGTGCCATCTTCTTTCATAACTTCACAGCACACACCGCATTCTTTCAGTCCGGCAAGTCTCATAAGATCTGTTGTTGCCTCCGTATGGCCATTTCGTACCAGAACCCCGCCTTTTCTGGAAATAAGCGGAAATACATGTCCCGGTCTTCTGAAATCCTCCGGTTTTGACTGATCATCCACACACTTCGTAATGGTATAGGAGCGTTCTGCCGCAGAGATACCGGTGGTTGTATCTGCGTGGTCCACTGCCACGGTAAATGCTGTACTGTGATTGTCCGTGTTCTCAGCAACCATCGGCGGAAAGTTCAATCTCGCCGCAATTTCTGCACTCATCGGTGTACAGATAAGACCCTTTGCATAAGTCGCCATGAAATTAATATTTTCCCGGGTTGCAAACTCTGCCGCACATATCAGATCTCCCTCATTTTCTCTGTCCGGATCATCTGTGACCAGAATTATTTTTCCTTTCTTAAGATCCCTAAGTGCCTCTTCAATTGTGTTGTACTGATAATTTTGTGACATAGTGTATATCCTCCTGTTCTAAAACCCGAATTCTTCAAGAAACTCCATCGTAATTCCGGATTCTTTTTTCTCTTCTTCGTTTTTTCTGATGCCAAGCAGTTTTTCTACATATTTTCCAATCACATCATTTTCCAGATTAACCAGATCCCCCGGCACCTTTTCCAAAAGGGTGGTTTCTTCTCCTGTATGTGGAATGACCGACACCTGAAAACCAGTTTCATCAACCCTTGCAACTGTCAGGCTGATCCCATCAATACAAACGGATCCTTTTTCCACGATCAGATGCAAGATCTGTGGCGATGTCTCAATCGATACCCAGATGGCATTTTCTTCCCGGAGCATGGAACGTATCACTCCAGTTCCATCAATATGACCGCTTACTATGTGTCCCCCGAACCTGCCATCTGCAGCCATTGCACGTTCCAGGTTTACCTGGCTTCCGGCTTTACAGCTGCCAAGACTGCTTCTTCTGATCGTCTCTGCCATCACATCGGCAGTAAATCCGTCCGGCTGAATCGACGTAACTGTCAGACACACACCATTCACAGCAATACTGTCACCGATCCTTGTCCCTTTCAGGACTTTCCGGGCTTTCACTGCCAGGATCCCTGATTCTCCTGTCAGCTGTATATAACGGACTTTTCCTTTCTCTTCTACGATTCCTGTAAACATGATTCCTCCTGTTTTTTCTCACACACCTGACATCTTATCCGGATGTCCTCACCGATCTGGCAGATATCTGTATATTTCAGTTCTACTGCTTCAGACGGGAATTCAACTCCGATACCTTCTACCGGTGTCTTCCCGGCCACACCACCAAACAGCTTTGGTGCCACAAAAGCCTGTACTTCCTTTACAATTCCGGCTCGCAGGGCACTGTCATTTAACGTACCGCCTCCCTCCAGGAGGATGCTGTCAATACCCCTGTTTCCAAGATCTGTCATCAGCTTCTTAAGGTCTATCTGATCCTTTTCATCCGGACAGTAAATGGTCTCAACTCCCATGGTATGTAATATTTTTATTTTTTCTTCTGTATTTTTCTGATCTGCATAAGCCACGATCGTCCGGTACTTTTCCGCACTTTTTACGATCTGACTGTCCGGCGGGATCCTGAGCTTACTGTCGCACACAATCCTGACAGGACTTTTCCAGCCTTCTACCCGGACGTTTAACATCGGATCATCTGCAAGCACAGTTCCAATACCTGCCATAATCCCCATGTACTGATGCCGCATATGCTGTACTTCTTTTCTTGCCGCTTCTCCGGTGATCCATTTTGATGCTCCTGTCTTCGTTGCGATCTTCCCATCCAGTGTCATGGCATACTTCATCACCACGTATGGGGTTTTCGTAGTAATATAATGGAAAAACACCGGATTCAGCTGATCACATTCTTCTCTCATAAAATCTTCAACTACTGTTACACCGGCTTCTCTTAACATCTGTACACCTTTTCCTGCCACTTTCGGATTCGGATCCCGGGAACCGATCACCACTTTTCTGATCTTCTGTTCAATGATCGCTTCCGTACATGGAGGTGTTTTTCCATGATGACAGCAAGGCTCCAGCGTAACATAAATCACCGCACCTTCTGCTGGTTCTGTAAGAGAAGCAATAGCATTACGTTCTGCGTGAAGTTCTCCATACTTTTTATGATAGCCTTCCCCGATGATCCTTCCGTCTTTTACGATCACTGCCCCTACCATCGGATTGGGATTCGTCCAGCCTTCTCCTTTTTTGGCCAGCTGAATCGCCCGAAGCATATATTCCTGATCCGTCATTTTTATTCCTTCTTTCTTATTCCTGTTCTTTGCCTGGTACGCCGAGTCTTTTAGACCTGTGCAATCGGATTCACAGACAAGTGAGTGGTATATTTATTTCGAAAACGATGTGCCAAATACAAAAAAAACCTGCAGAAATATCTGCAGGGTGGAATTGATCTGTTACATATGATCAATAAATGAATGTCTGATTATTTCCTACATAAAAAGCTCTGAAATGGATCACCATCTCAGAGCTCTGATACTACATTCATTCATACAAAAATCAACTGTACTATCATCTTCTTCCATCCAGACTATACTGTCGGCCCCGGAATCTCACCGGATCATGCCTTTCGGCTCGCGGGCTCTACCGCCGGTAGGGAATCACACCCTGCCCTGAAGATATCTTTTTGTTTATTTTAATACTTTATCTGTTATTTGTAAAGCGGAATTTTTATTTTACTCATTCCATGCGGAATATTATCAGTGAACGGTAACGAAACTAATCACTAATCCGCATACTATACTCATCTTTTTTTGTATATAACCAATTCAGGATTTTCACCGTCTTTCTCATATGTACATATCATAATAAAATCCATATTTGCCAGAATACCGAAGTATCTGTCCCCTCCGAATTCAGATTCCATTTGATTTCCCAAATAAGTTTTCTGGTCATCCAGAAATTTCACTTTTTGTCCATTTGGCAGTGCATATTCCAGATTTACATATTTACCTACAAGTGCATTCAGTCTGTCTACCCTTGGAAGTCCATCTATATGTAAATCATTTATTTCATTTATCAATTGCATTTTAAACTCTTCAAACTGCCCATTGTCACTAAGTTCCTCATACCTTTTCCAGTAATCTAACTTTGGAAGCATTTCTTTCAGATAAGAACGTGCCTGTTCTTCGGTAAAGTTTTCATTTACCATATTCTTAACACACACATCAATCAATTCATCCATATCATTATATGTGTATGTTCCATCTGCATAGCACCACTTACAATACTCCTCATTTAATGTGCCATCCTTATCACGTCCCAATATGGAATCATCATCAATTGGCATCCCGCAGCACTGGCAGATCAGCTTTCTGGGTTCTCCCAAAAGCGTATTGATCGATACATCAAATTCTTTCGATAAGAGCTTAAGTGTATCCGTGTTTGGAACGGTATCTCCATTTTCCCAACGGGATACTGCCTGCCTTGTAACCATGATTTTATCTGCCAGCTCGTCTTGTGACATTCCTCTTTCAGTACGAAGTTTCAAAATAATATTTTTTGTTTCCATAGTCGTCACCTCCATAACCACATCATATAGATAAATCCATATTTTGAAAAGCAACCTGCTGTTGCCATACCCTGTCTATATGATTTGATTATCACTCTTTGGTCATGACTTTCTTGCACCAGGTTCTTGTCTTACAGTGAGGACCTTTTAAATATCCTATCTATCTTCCTGTCTCCCCATATTGCAACATAAATCCAACATCAAACACACTTATCGCAATAATCATCAGCACAATCTTAAAGCTGACCATCTATCTTTTTATATATTTTTGCTTTCTTACTTTTCACCATTTTTGTTGTCCTTAGAACTTCACTTCTTCCGGTTCATGTGTAAATGATGAAAATATAGCTGTCGCATTCGATTTTCTCAGACCTAAGCTATTGTCCAGACTACAGTAACTGTAATCTTTTATTATCAGCTTCAAACTCTATTCTCCCTTTTCCTGTAACTTTAATTGTTCTCACCATCTTTGCTCTTCCTTTCATTCTCATAATATTCATATCCGCTGATTAAAAGCTCTATCATCTTCTTTGTCATCTGAATATACTTACCAAATGGATTAATCACAATTCCATTAATCTTTTCCCATTCCAATGCCAGTTTAAGGATTGATAAAATAGGCTGATTCATCTGAACATTTCCTGCTGAGCCCTTATGCATTTCCTCAGAAGATGTAAATACTCCAATCCATTCTTTTCCACCAGCATCTTTCACAGTTTCCATTTTAAGTTTTACATCATGATCAAGCGAAATTGTGTCACCCACCTTTACTTTGTTAATCTGCTCTTCGGATATGAAAGAATCCACAGTAATATAAGGCACCACAAATTCTCCTGCCTGCTGCATTCTTGTCACCATAGCTTCCATAAACAACAACATTCCATTTGCATCCTGCTGAACATAATACTGATCTATTGCAGCTTCAATCATTTGATTTGCCTGTGTCCCATTCTTATCATCTGAATCGACATTTCTATCTCTGCCAAGAGCATGATCAAACTCATCAAGAAGATCCGTCATCAAGCCTTCATCAAGCCGGCTTCTACACTCTGCAATCAATACAGCCGGAATTCCATAAAATGCTTCTGCAATACTACCTGTAATAGCACCAAGCGTATCAGTATCTCCACCAAGTGATACTGCATTCCGTATGGCATCCTCAAAATCTTTGGATTCCAGAAATGCAATAATTGCCTCCGGTACTGTTCTCTGACAAGTCTCATCCATATGATATCCTGGTCTGATCTCATCAAGTGTTCTATCAAGATTGTAATGAAACTCCCTCTCGATGTATTCTTTAATTTCTTCTTTTGAAGATTCATTCCTAGCCATGTATATTGCACTGGCGGTTGCCTCTGCACCCTTAATGCCTTCCGGATGATTATGTGTCACATTTGCTGTCGCTCTTGCTACCTCTCTTGTTCTTTCCAGCGAATCATAAAGCCATCCTGCGGCTGATACTCTCATAGCTGAACCATTCCCATAACTTCCGTATGGCTTAGGATTTCTTTCTCTAAGCCAATACCTGAATCTTCCACCATAACCTGCATATGGATATCTTTTCCCCCAATCCTGCATGTTAGTTACTACCGCCTCTTCAATTTCCCGTACTGTAGCTTCCGGTCCAACTGCAAGAAGAGCTTCTCCAACCGCTATTGTCATAACAGAATCATCTGTAAAGTCACAGCCTTTAGTAAACAAATCAAATTCCTTTGTTTTATCTCCTCTATCAAACTCAAATGGACTTCCTATAATATCTCCTAAAATTGCTCCGTACATATATGCCTCCAATCCCCGGATTACTCCGGCAACTCTTTTTCTTTGTTACAATATGAGTATAGTTAAGAAGCATCTTTATATGGTCGCTGTCCGGGCGACACTTTTTAAGACAAAACAAACGCCGATGCTATAAGTACCGACGTAACATATGCTAATCAATATTTACTTGTAAACTCTTCATAGAAAATGTCTTCTTCCTCAGCAGTTGTACCCTTATCAATAAATTCCTGTAGATCTTTTTTCATGTTATCAAAGACTTCCTGACTATGCCTTTTATCACAAAAAGCTGTATGCATCATACTTCCATATAACCACATGTAATTGCATCATACCTTTTACATCTTTCCAATGTTATCCTGCACGATTCTTTATATTCCTCATCTGCAATAATCGTGCCGCCCTCACTGCCAATTGAATCAGGCTTATATATGTCATTCCACATATGCATCTTGCTCCTATACTCCAAGAATTTCATTCGTATATTTAAACAAAGTTACATTCAACTGTATAATATCATACTGCTTATCTATTATTGCCTTCTGTACAATCAGATCCACCTTACTGCTTGGACTAAATGCCCAGTCTGCTCTGGCAAGTAAATCTCTTGACTGTTCCAGATCAAGCTGCAGTGCAATGCAAAGTGCCATTACAGTCTTCTTCTTCGGATGATAATTCTGGTCACACTGGATCTTTGAAAAATGTTTCCTGTCAAGATTTGCCCGTTTCCACACATCTTTATTATCAAGATGTGCTTCGTAAATCAGTTCAAATAATTTATCATGAAAGGAAACTCCTATGTTTGCCAGCTGCTCTTCCAATGAAATATTTTCTAACGGCATGAGCAATTCTGTCATGCCAGTATCTGTCATTTCCTCAAATGGATAGTTGTCTTCTTCTCTTTGAAGCATTTCTTCATTGAAATCTTCTTCTGCCAATTCTTTTATACGAATACATCTTCTGCTCCTTATCGGATACTCTTTTCTATGGATTTCTCTGACATAATTTGCATCTATATAAGAATCAATATCCCCAACAATCTGACCGGACAGCTGAAAAGACCTTTTATCAAACACTACCAGTATGATTTCCATTTCATTTTCGGTAAGAAACCGGCTGAATGCTGACACAGCGATCTGTAATGCCTTGTCCTTCGGAAATCCATATACTCCTGTCGAAATCAGGGGAAATGCTATACTTTCGCACTCAAGTTCCAATGCTTTCTGTAATGACTTTCGATAGCAATTCTCAAGGATTTCTAATTCACGATGCTTTCCATCTGTCCATACCGGTCCTACTGTATGAATAATATATTTTGCCTTTAAGTTATATGCACCAGTAACAGCAATATTACCTCTTGCAATTTTGCCGATACTTGCTCTTTCGGCAAGAAGCTGTTCTTTTCCTGCCGCCTTATATATGGCTAAATCTGTACCGCTTGCACATATCGGATTCGGATTTGCAGTATTTACAATCACATCTGCTTTGACCTTTGTTATATCGTTGCGGACAATCTTAAATGGCATTGTAACACCTCCTTATCCATGCCTGCATTGCGTTAATATCTTCCTTATCTGCTTATCTGTTGAATTCGGATACATCTCATGCATATAATCTACATTCTCCATATCTGCCGGGTCTGCTAATCCAACTGTGGCAATTATTATTTTCTTATTCTGACATTGCGAAATCTTTGCAGGGGTTTTCTTCATTCCTGAAATACAACTTACTGTTCTTCTATTGATTCGATATTTTCAATCCGCATCAGCTTAACTATCTGTTTATCTTTTTTCTCTGTATAACAAATCGAAACCGCCACATTTTTCTTAAAAATCATGCGAAGTTTGCGTTAATGAATTCGTATAGCAGTTTTACGAAAACACTGATGAACATTTTACGAAAATCCGCCCAAAAAGTTACATAAATTTATAATGCAATATATGAAGTGGATAATATAAGAAAAACCCTTGAAAATACTGGATTTTCAAGGGTTTTATGGATCTTATTAAAGATCTGCAGATATCAGATTATTTACCCATCTGCTTTGCAACTTCCTCAGCGAAGTTCTCTTCTTTTTTCTCAAGACCATCGCCTGTCTCGTAGCGAACGAAGCCTTTGATCTGGATCTTAGCGCCGTTCTCTTTTGCTACCTGCTCTACGTATTTAGCAACGGACTGTTTTCCGTCCTCTGCTTTTACGTATGTCTGGTCAAGAAGGCAGATTTCTTTAAGCTCTTTCTTGATACGTCCTGTGATCATTCCCTCGATAACCTTAGCCGGTTTCTGGGACTCCTTCGGATCGTTCTGGATCTGAGCCATAAGAATCTCTTTCTCATGCTCGATGTAGTCAGCGCTTACTTCCTTGTCGCTTGTGTACTGCGGTTTCAGAGCTGCGATCTGCATAGCTACGTTCTTAGCCATCTCTTTAACAGCATCGTTAACAACATCTGTCTCAACGTCTACAAGAACGCCGATCTTTCCACCCATATGAGTGTAGGAAGCGATGAATCCGTTCTGCTCCTCAACCTGAGCAAATCTACGGATGTTCATGTTCTCGCCGATTACTGCGATCTGAGCTGCAAGAGCCTCTTTTACAGTCTTAGTTGTATCAAGTGCCCATGCCTCAGCAAGGAAAGCATCGATATCAGCTGCTGTTGTGTTAAGTGCCTGTGCTGCAACATCTGCAACATAGCTCTGGAATTTCTCATTCTTTGCAACGAAGTCTGTCTCAGCATTAACCTCAACAACGACTGCTTTCTTTCCATCCTCTGTTACCAGAGTTTTGCAAAGACCCTCTGCTGCGATACGGCTTGCTTTCTTCTGTGCTGTAGCAAGACCCTTCTCACGCAGGAACTCAACTGCTTTATCCATATCACCATCTGTAGATGTAAGAGCTTTCTTACAATCCATCATTCCGGCGCCGGTCATCTCTCTTAACTCTTTTACCTGTGCTGCTGTAATAGCCATTGTTCGTTTCCTCCTGAAATATTCTGTTTATACGAATTATTCCTCTGTAGCTGCAAACTCCTCAGACTCAGCCTCGATCTCGCCATCTGCCTCAGCAGTTCCCTGCTTAGCCTCGATAACAGCGTCAGCCATCTTGGAAACGATGAGTTTTACTGCACGGATAGCATCGTCATTTCCCGGGATCACATAGTCAAGCTCTTCCGGATCACAGTTAGTATCGCAGATACCGATAAGCGGGATTCCAAGTGTATGAGCCTCCTGTACGCAGATTCTCTCTTTTTTAGGATCTACGATAAAGATAGCATCCGGGATTCTCTTCATCTCTTTGATTCCGCCAAGGTTCTTCTGAAGCTTAACAAGCTCTTTGCGAAGCTCGATAACTTCTTTCTTAGGAAGTACGTCGAATGTTCCGTCAGCTTCCATTGTCTCGATCTCTTTCAGTCTTGCGATACGGCTCTGGATTGTCTTGAAGTTTGTAAGCATACCACCAAGCCATCTCTCATTTACGAAGAACTCTCCACAACGCTCTGCCTCTGTACGGATAGCATCCTGAGCCTGTTTCTTAGTTCCTACGAAAAGGATGTGTCCACCGTTGGCAACGATATCTGCTACTGCATTGTAAGCATCGTCAACCATTCCTACAGACTGCTGAAGATCGATGATATAGATACCATTTCTCTCTGTGTAGATGTACGGAGCCATTTTAGGGTTCCATCTTCTTGTCTGATGTCCGAAATGAACACCTGCCTCTAAAAGCTGCTTCATTGAAATAACGCTCATGTCTTTTCTCCTTTTTGGTTAAATTCTTCCGCACAGGTCGCCTTCTCTCTGGACCCATCCTCACACCGTAGGGCACCATCCTTATAGAATCGCCGTGCGTGCTTATTTTTGCAACTTCTGAATTATAGCATAGAAAATCCCCTTATGTAAAGGGGATTTTTCCAATTTTTTTCTGTTTTTCAGCGGTTTCCGGCAGACTTCAGAAGCTCCAGCTCTTTTTCGGTGAGTGAACGATATTTTCCTGTCGGAAGATCTGAAGGAAGCTCCAGCGGCCCCATGGATAGTCTTTCCAAATAAGTTACTTTTTTTCCCAGTGCCTCCATCATCCGTTTTACCTGATGGAATTTTCCCTCGTGGATGGTAAGTCGGATCTCAGATTCCCAGTTCTTACCGGCTTCTGCAGATTCTGTACCGGACTCCCAGGTAGAAAGGATCTCCAGCCTTGCCGGTCGTGTGAGATCTTTTTCCCCGATATCCACGCCTTCTGCCAGCTTCACGACATCTTCTTCTGTCACTTTCCCGGATACTTTTGCATAGTAGGTCTTATCCACATGCTTTTTCGGAGAAAGAAGCTCGTGTGCCAGAGGACCGTCATCTGTGATCAGAAGAAAGCCTTCTGTATCTTTATCCAGGCGTCCCACCGGAAAAAGACCCTTTCTTCTGTCTTTCTCTTCAATGTAGTCGAGAACCGTTTTATGTCTGGAGTCCTCCGTTGCGCTGACACAGCCTGCCGGCTTGTTAAAAAGATAATATACATATTCCGGTGCAGCATGGATCTCCTGCCCGTTCATAACCACCTGATCTTCTTCTGTTACTTTCAGCTCCGGTTTCTTCACAGATTTCCCGTTAACCTGCACCTGACCCTTCTGTATGTATTTTTTTACCTCGCTTCTTGTACCTGCGCCGGCATCTGCCAGAAATTTATCTAACCGGACTGGTTTTTCCATTAATCATTTACCTCCCATTCTGTTACATGGGCTGCCTTTGCATCTGCTCTGATAAAATCCGGGATCTCACCGGCAAATGTCATATAAAGTCCGGAATCCCCGCCGGTGCTCTCCTGTCCTTCCAGAACCACTTCCATTGTGGCATCTGCATTCCAGATAGTCCATCCGTTTACCAGCTGTGATGGACGGATACATTTTTTCAGAGCTTCCAGCTGTTCCTTTTTATCGTAACGGACTTTATAACCGTTATCTGTTTCTTCAAGATCCGAAATGGGCTCAGCGTCGGAAAAAGCTTCATCATCTTCGCCGGCAGCTTCGGAGCTGAAGTAATAAACATCAATATACTCAACAGACAGCTTATCCATAGAAAGAGGATATCCTGTTTCTTCCAAAATTGCAAGTGTTCTCTTATATGCCGGATACACCAGAACGGAGGTAGACACACTCTCTCCTTCCTGAACAGCCGGTACATTCATTCCCCATTCATCCATGTATCCTTCTGACGGAATTCCCGCATAATCGAACATCAGCATTGCACATGGCTGGTCTTTTACTGTCTGACCGCCGTTTTCCAGAATGTCCTTTCTCAGCGCCTCTGCCAGCGCCTGACGCTTCTCTGCATTTTTCTCAAATAAGGTTTGAATATCTCCGTCACAGAAAATACCGGTGACCTCTTTCAGATACTGTTTGTCCAGCTGGAAAAATGAATATCTGTTTTCTTTCCATATCTGCTCATCATACAGGGCTTCCATAAGATTCTGTGCCTGTGCAGAGGATACATTATAGCTTCTGCATACACTGAATCCCTGTTTGTTTATGTAGCGCACATACATGCGCCTTCCTGATTTTTTTCCTTTTTCATTCTGAAGCCTGATATCCTTCAGACTGTTATATAATGCTTTACTTTTCATCACCGGCTGATCCAGCAGACCGGAACTATTGTCTGAGGTGGCAGTATACCGGATCTTATAGATTCCGTTTTCTTTTTTTTCCACATTGCAAAGCTGCTCTGTATATGAAAGATTGCTTACATTTATCACAACTCCCTGAAGATTGTCATAAGCCGGAAAATAACTGTCATATCCCAGAAGATCCATTTTCATGGTCAGCGCACAGATTGCCACAACACCTCCAAAGATCATAAGCTGCACTTTTCTGCGGAAAAATCTGCGAAAATCCATTTCATAGATCACTTCCAGAATTCCATGAACCAGGATCGTTCCCAGTATCATTCCGAAGATCCACCATGCTGTTTTGGATGAATCTTCCGGAATCATATAAAAGATCAGACCGATCCCCAGTCCGGATGGTATTGTGATCAGTGCACTTAAGACCGGCTCCATCCAGGTATATACCAGAGCTTTTCCGGTATTCTCTGACCTTCGTCTGCAAAATGCCATCCAGGAAAGTGCTGCCATGATAAACAGCGTAAGGATCAGTATCAGCAACTGCTTTCCAAAGCTTCCGCTGCTGTATCTATCTATAAAGCTTACGATCACCATAAGAGGAGATCCCAGATTCCGCACTGCTGCCAGAATTCCGTAACTGCCCTCGTACCAGGTATCAAAAAATAAATGTCCGCTTAACTGCAGCATCACTGCCAGAACGATACTGTAGGTAAACAGCCCTGCCCATGCAAGTGCTCCCATCAACATGGTACCGGTGCAGGCGATCACCAGTACTGTGGAAAAATACACCAGAAGATACATCAGGAGATGGAGCACCAGCAGGATCAGTGCCTTTTTCATAATGGAAAGGCTGTAATATCCTCTGGCTGCCCCGATGCATACCGCAGCAAATTCCATGATCACATATGGCACCAGATAATAAAGAACAGCCAACAATACTCTGTGCAGAAACAGTGCACTTCGCTTTACCGGAAGGCTGTGATAGAAATCCACTTTTCTCGGGGAATACAGATACCAGAAGCCGCTTACTGCTGCAAAAAATGCGGTTACCGCAACCACAGCTACTCCCATTGTGAGAAAGTCACTGCTCCACAGGCTGGAATACAGATAGGAAAGCTGACTCTGAGTATAACTGCGCTCATTCCATTTTCCCATCAGAATAAGTTCCGCTACCGGAAATGCAAGGAGAAATGCGATCATGGCAAATGCCGGGATCCATCTTTGTCCTTTAGAAGAAGATTTCATATACTCACTGGAATAAATTTTTGACTTCATAGCCTGCCACCTCCGTTTCGCTGATAAATATTTCTTCCAGAGTCAGTGGGAGCACTTCGCAGAAAAGAGGATTTTTTGCCTGTATCTTCTCCATGATCTCTCTTCTTGTTCCCCTTGCAGTAATAAGCAACAGGGAGCCCTGATGCTCTGTTTTCAAAACCTCCAGCTCTTTCTTTAATTCTTCTTCTTTCTTTTTGTCAGTAAGTACACACTGGATCTTATGGATGTGGAATTTCATATCCTCCAGATCTCTGGAAAGGAGAATTCCTCCCTGATGAAGAAGCCCGATGTGATCACAGATATCTTCCAGCTCACGAAGATTGTGGGAAGCGATCACCGGCGTAAATTCACGACTCATGATCTCCGATGCAAAAATACTTTTTACTGCCTGGCGCATTACCGGGTCCAGGCCATCAAAGGTTTCATCACAAAACAGATATTTCGTTCCTGTACTGATTCCCAGGATCACCAGAAGCTGTTTCTTCATTCCCTTGGAAAAAGTACTGATTTTTCGTTTTCCATCCAGATGAAACTGCTTCATCATTGTCTCAAAACGCGCCTGCTGAAATCCCGGATAAATACAACGGTAAAATTCTGCCATGTCCAGAGCATTGTAATTTGCCGGAATATATGCATCGTCCGGGATGTAGAAAAAATGCTCTTTGATCCTTTCATTTTCAAAAACCGGTTCTTCATCCATCAGCACCTCTCCTCTGTCCTGACGGATAATCCCGGCCATGATACGAAGCAGAGTACTTTTTCCCGCACCGTTGGAACCGATCAGTCCAAAAACCTCCCGTTCCCCGATATCCATGGTGACCTTATTTACTGCCTGTATCTTACCAAAAGCTTTGCTGCAGTTTTTTATCTCAATCATCGTTTCCCTCCTTATAGCATGAGCAGATCACATCAATCATTTCTTCCTCCCCTACTCCCAGAGCCATTCCCTTTTCTGTGATCTTTTTCAGCTCACTTAAGGTTTCTTCCATACCGATCTGCCTGATCCTGCTGCTGTCTGTGACAAAACTACCTTTTCCCTTCACCGGACAGATCAGCCCCTGCTGCTCCAGTTCCATATATGCCCGCTGGATGGTATTGGGATTGATGGATAATTCCACGGCCAACTGCCGCACAGACGGCATCTTGGAAGATGGCTCCACAGCTCCTGACAGGATCAGCATCCGGAATTTCTCTACGATCTGTTCGTAAATGGGACGTCTGTCCTGATAGTCCAAGAATAACATACGACGCTCCTTTCTCTGTAATCTGTGTATTAAGTGTATTAATTCTTTTAATACACTTATGATAGCACGTGATACAAAGGTACGCAAGAAATGGTCTCTTAAATAAATATAAAATCTATATAAATTTACCGGCAGCAAAAGATTCCGGCATATTTTTATAAAAAAAATCTGTAATGGCATCCTTATACTATGATTCCACTACAGATTCTCTGTAAAGCAAATATTCATCTATCACTCTGCCTGATCCAGTAGCAGGCAGACATTCGTGTTCCACATTGGATCAGACAGCCCGGTAGCCACGTTTTTCTCCCCGGCGTGCAAAATACTGATATCCTCCGATCATCGCTGCCGCAAAAACACCATAGATCATCAGAAGGCTTCCTGCTCCGGCTTTTTCCACCAGAGTCTGGGCGTATTCACTGAAAATAAGTATCCAGGTATTGGCTCCGATGTGCATCAGCACACTGGTCCACTTATTACCGCCCATCTCCAGAAACCACGCAAAAATCCCTCCCAGAACAAACGCATACACAGCCTGCAGGACATTTCCGTGATAAATTCCGAAAAACGCCGCAGAGATCACAGCGGAAACCAGCACTGAAAAGTGATCCCGAAGTCGCAGATAGATCAGCCAGCGAAAGATCATTTCTTCCGCAACAGGCGCTATGATACCCATCCAGAAGATCATTATAAATAAACTCTTTCCTGAAGTAATCTTCGTCATCGTCTCTCCATAGCTGGATGAGATCCAGTTCTGCAGGATCGCCACCAGCACATTGGCATACTGGGCAAATCCGGCTCCAGCAGCAAGAAGAAGCAGCATTTCAGGAATAGATAGCCTTTGTTCCTCAACGGAAGTCAAACCGCCGATCAGCCTTCCTATACGATCCTTCCGATAAAAATATACTGCCGGAAACATAACCAGCACTCCGGTAAGTCCGGTGATCACCAGCGTATAACTATAGTACCTTTCCTGTGCGTTGCCGACATGCCCTGCCAGCCAGAGAAGCACGGCGCTTCCGAGGATCTGTCCGATAAGATAATGGATTCCTGCCGGATAAAGCTCCCTCCACACTATTTGAAAAATATTCTGTCTGTGCAGAGGGGTCAGACGAAAAAATTCAGAAGTTCATCTGCGGAAGCTACGATCTGAAGAGGCTGTGCCTTTTCCAGTTCTTCTCTGCTTCCATATCCGTAAGATACAGCCACACACTGGATCCCGCATCGTCTGGCTCCGAGAATGTCATGTTCTCTGTCACCCACCATGATCACCTGGTCACGGTGGTCAGAAAGGCTCATTCTTTCCAGAGCTTCCTCGATCACCTGAGATTTGGTTACTTTCGGTCCATTGAAATCCGTCCCGGCGATCACCTCAAAATACCGACTCAGATTAAAATGGTCCATGATCTGTGTTACGTAAAAGGTTGGTTTCGCAGACGCCACTGCCAGCCGGTAGCCACGACGTTTCAGTTCTGCCAGGGCATTTTCCACACCCGGATAAACGGTGTTCTCATACATTCCTTTTTCTGAATACCGCTCTCTGTAATATTCAATTCCCTTCTGTGCTGTCTCTTTATCAAATCCCGCATATTTCATAAACTGTTCCAGAAGCGGCGGACCCACAAAAACCTTCAATGGCTCCAGCTCCGGTGCCGAAACTCCAAGTTTCTCCAGTGCATACTGTACAGATTTCGTAATCCCCTCTCCGGATTCTGTCAGTGTTCCGTCCAGATCAAAAAAGATTGCCTTATACATAAATTCCTCCTGTTGTATAAAATAATCAGTAACTAAGACTTCCCATACCCCAAATGGGCTTCGCACCTTAAAAATTCAATATTTCAGCTAACAAAATAGCAATTTATGCCATCGCAGTCC